>CAZEMW010000159.1:0-7242 GCA_964513105.1 uncultured Fibrobacterota bacterium | reverse complement strand
CAAGCAGAAGACGGCATACGAGATCTAGTACGGTCTCGTGGGCTCGGTGTTGTGTTTAAGAGTCAGCTCGGGTAGGATGATCGAGGCAGCCGATCAGGTTGAGCAGTGTCGTTTTGCCTGAGCCGGAATGCCCCGCGATCGCCACGTACTCCCCCGATTTCACCGCGAAGGTTACATCCTGCAGCGCATGAACCGTTTCCGCCCCGCGTCGGTATTCCTTGGATACCCCTTCCAATAGGATGGTCTTTTCATTATTCATTGCGCAAGACCTCCATTGGCACAACGCGCGCGGCGCGCAGTGCCGGATACAGTGAACAGCCCAGGCCGATAACCGTGCAGACGCCGAAAGCCAGAAGTGCAATGCCCACATCGGGTCTCGCTATTGATCCCGAGGGCATGTAGGCCGCCATGAAGCGACTCATGACATTACCGAAAACCGGGCTGAGCAGCACCCCGAAAAGCGTTCCCACGGCGCTGCCGAGAACCGCGATGGCCAGCGTTTCCATGGAAATCAATCGCAAGAGATCTCGTTTTCCTGCTCCCACACATTTGAGATAGGCAATCTCTTTTCGTCGTTCGAGAACGGCCATAAGCATAGTATTGACAATGCCGAAAACCGATATGATGAACGCCACCGCCACCATAACGAACATCATGACCCGTGTTGATCCGAAGAACGACAGAATGCCGTCACTGAGCTCCTTTGAACCGATGACAAAATAGCCGGCCGGCATCATGGCCCGAATCCGGTTCCGCATCGCATCCATAGTATTGACATCCTTGAGCTTAAGTGCAATCGCCGACAGCTTTCCTTCGCGATTGACCAGCTTCTGCGCCGTCTCCAGCGGAATGAAAAACGTTCCGTCATCCTGGCTGTAGGTGCGCTCGAGAATACCCGAGACCATGAATTCCTTGTTGAAATGCTCCGAGTACATAAGGTCGCCGATTCCAATGTTTTCCACCCGAGCCATTTCCGCGCCGAGAATCACCGACGAATCGCTGGTAAACCAGCCGCCGTCTGCGTATATGAAATCGGGCTTTATGGACTGTACCGCCTCGGTGACGCCCATAAAGATGTCGGTTCGCATCCCGTCGTTGGTGGTCAGTGCAAAGAGCTTGAACGGCATAATCGCGGCAAGCTCAGGCAACTTCTCGACTTTCCCGAGAACACTTTCCTCGACGTATAGCGGACTGATACCTCCCTGCGCAATGACCGACGCAGCCTCGATAGGACAGCCCTCCTTGGTGATATACATGTGCACACCGGTATTGTTAACCAGGTCATCGGTTACCGCCGTGGAGTATCCCCTGTCGAGCGACATGACCGCGCTGAGTGTTGCGGCCGCGACGGCGAGGCTTAGACCGGTGAGTATGCTGCGCACCGGGTTGCGACGCAAATTGCTGAGTGATACTTTGAAAAAAGTCATAATCGTCCCCCTATTCCACCCTGACGCCAAGTGCTGAAAACACCACCTGTCCTTCACCGGAAGTTACCAGTGCGTACACGGTTACCGGCTTACCTTTGGTCAGCTTTGGGAATTTGTATCCCTGCGGAAATATGGTCGCCTGCTGCATGCCGTCCCTGAGAAAAAACTCACACAGAGCCGCACACTGACCGGCGATTACCCCTTTCACGACCACGTTCTTTCCATTGTATTCGGCCGGGTTTTGAACAATCGAGGCAAGCTTGACTACCTCCGCATCACGAGGGATATCGACCCCCAGCTTTGTTCCTTCGGATTTGCCGCATCCCGTTAAAAACCCAAATCCGATTACTAGTGCACAAAGCAGTGACAAAACACATACTGCTCTTGAGCGAAAAACCTTCTTATTCATAGTCCTACAAGTCCTTTCAACATTGGCGAGTATAGAGCCGGGCACACATGCGTTTTTCGCCGCACATGCATATACCCGTTCGACAGCGCACCGTAATAGCGCATGTCGACTACTGGAATTTCGGAAGTATCACTTACAGGAGAGGGTTTTCACAAGCGCAGAACGGTCGAGGAAAGGTGGCCCGGTATACGAGGGAGGTGTACCGCGGCAAAAAGAACGGAAAAGGTTCGGCGTGGAAATAACGCCAACGAAGATAGAGCAACTGCAGGGCTTCGGGGCTCATCGCTGCCGCCCGGAGTAGTCTGCCGTTGAATAGTGAAAGGATCACTCCTCTTTTGCTCCGGCAGTGACTGGGCACAACATTCACACGCATGGGAGCCCCAGGCAGCTCCGTCTTGGATGGTTGGAGAAACGCAGCATGAAGAACCGGTCTCCGGTGACAGGCAGCACAGACTATCGGGGGTTCGGCAAGCGCAGGAATGCGCTTCCACAAGGATCGAAGATGCCATGAGAAGTGTCGTGAACACCGAAAGCACACGGAATTGCATAGCGACTCGCAGTTTCATCATTTGCCTGTTTCAAGCCGATAATTGGCGGTTTTTGAACATAACGACACTTTGCCCCCAATTACTACGGATAGGAGACGGATCTATTTGCGGCAAAAAAAAGTGGCTGTCTGTTCCACGGAATGCAGGAGAATGGGATGGACACAACGCAGGAAAACGGCGAAGGCGTCTTTCAGAAGCGAGGAGAGAAGGTCGATTCAACCCTCCGGGGTCTTGGGGAAGAGATAGAGAAATCCGGAAAGGAAATGCAGGAAAGTGGCGGGAGAAGGTGAGTAGAGAGCCGTTTTTCTTCCTTGTACTACAAAGCAGGCCAACCGTCCCATGCGCCCTGCAGCCCCATTGAATCGAGGGTAGCATTTTTTCCGGTCTTTGAAGCCGGTCCTCAAGTTCTTCTCATCGACAGCGCAGTTTGAAGATAGTTCGCCCTCCGGAGGCGGTCGCGCGGATCGAACAGGAGTCTCCGGCGTCCACACTTTCAAACGTCGTCAGCACTTTCCCGCTTTCCATGTCGAACAGATGCACCATGTAGTCCGACTGGTATGCCACCGAGTCAATGGTTGCCCATTGGTCGGGAGGTAGCGTGGTCCAGCGATCCGAGCCGGGGATATAAAGTGCAAAATGATCGTATGAAACATCTGTGCGAAATGCCAAATGGCTCGTAGGCGACAGTGTAACAGATCCAAGGTCGACCTCTCCCTCGGGACTTCGGCCAACACTTCTGAAGGCTCTTCGCCCCGTCGAGGAATCGGTCAACGTCAGTGCAATTCCCTCGTCGAAGTGAGAATTCAGGATAAAACGACCATTGGAATCAGCTTCTGTGACCAATCGCTGAGAATTCGCATTGGATGTAATCGGGTTAAAGCTGTCCGGTCGTCCGGAGATGTCGATGTTGGGAAGCGGGTTTCCGTTTTCATCCGTTACCGAACCCCTCACAACGAGTGCTGTTCGTGAGTTTCCGGTTTCGGTCGTGCCCCCCGTCAAACCGGCTTCTTCGGAACAGGAGAGTAGGGCCGCCAGAAACGCTGCGGCCGGATACCACACAAATGCACGAGCTCTGAACCTGCGGGCAAGTAGCAAGCTTCGGAAATATGCCGGATTGATTAACACAGTCGCCTCTTGTTTTTTGCCGTTTGTTGAAACGGGTTCATTCTTACCAAATTCGAAATCGCCGAGATATCAGATACTGCAATCAACACCCAAGCGGGCCATTCCCTTCTTGCTTATAGTCCGACGAGAAAAGCATGTAGTTGACATTCATAGCCTCTATTCGACTATTTTGTCTCGATCCGGTTTGTCATTTTCGTCAGGTATGGCCGAGACTGGAAAAAACTGGACATTCAGCTGGTACACGCGATCAACAATCTCGTCGGCATCGGCTATTCTGATACAGCGTTTACGAAACGCGCAAACTTCTTCTTTCAGTTTCTCATAGGTTTTGCCGGAAATTCCCATGGTCACGGTAGAAATGTCACGGTGTTCTCGTGGAATTCTATCATGAATATTTCCGGCAAGCCGCAAGGTTTCGGCCTGGAACTTTCGAACGGCCAGCGATACAACTTCATCTCCCGTTGTGATTGCGTTCCGGGTTCGACGGTACCCGCCGTCGGGAGTCTTTTCGATCAGCATCAGTTTTTCGAGCAGTTCTACCGACTTCTTTGCCTGCCGAGCGGTGATCGGGGGCGCAACCGATTGCCCCAGTTTCTCATAATCGCCGTGAAACGGCCGTGCCGTAACAAGTTCTCGAATAACACAATGATACCAACGTGCAAAATATTCGTACTGATTTTGTCGAAGGACTACATTTCCGGTGCTTCGAATAGAGTTCAGCTCCAGAAGCCGACGCTCCTTTTCTTCCGTTGTCCGGGATTCGTTGAATCGTACCAGAGCCTCGAAATATCTGGAGTCGCGCCGATTGAGTTCGAGAGCATCGGAAACCTGTCGAATCGCCTTGGTTGAAAGCGCCTTTTCGCCGGTCATGACTTTGAAAAGAAATGTCTTGCTCTTGAACCCCGCCTTCTCGGCAAACCGTCGGTAGGAAAATGACGAGTCCCTGGATTTCCGCTCGATGTAGAAATCCTTGAGGAACGCACGGTAGTCTGTGTATATCGTTATGTCCGGCATGTGAAACCATTCCTGATCGTTTATGATAATATACTCATTGTTTATTTGAATTGCACAATGGTGCACATTTAGGGGAACGATTGAATCGGGGTGGTGCTGCTTAAATTATTGTTATTTAGTAAGATAAAGATTACCTTAAGATTTAGTAGCGAACATAATTCCTTTGATATATATTGAGGTGGGGAACGTTTAAGGCCGGTGTGATCTTGGAAGGAGCAAAAAATGGGTCGAGAAAACACGGTTGCGTTACTTCTCGCTTTTGTTTGTTTCGCATATGCGGATAGGGGAACGGTGACCATCACGGCTGAGCCGATTCCGACGGCACTCGCCAAAGGGCCTGGGAGATTGTACTGCGAAGGAATTTTGAAAGACTACCGGCTGTTTCGAGTCGAATCAAATTCTCTCAACAAGAGCGTTCGAAACGCATCCAAGACGGGACAAACCCTGGCCCTGGCCCTGGATACTCTCATTTTCTCGATGAAGCTGGAGCCGTCGGACCCAAGAGCCGAGGGATATGTCCTTCGGGAACTGACCGGAAAGGGTCTCAAGAACCGTGTGCACAGCTCAATACAATCCTTCAGAAGCGTTCTGCCTCTTTTTCGCGATTATTCGGCGCGTATCACCGTGAGTGCCCCCTATGGAATCACCGCGATGATTCCTGGTGAGCGAGGGGCCTACTACATCGAATCTCTCCGCAATTTCGACCCCGCGTATCCCCCCGACACCATGGTCGTCTACCGAGCGGAGGATGTGATCCTTCCAGAAAACGCAACATGCGGCCATGTCGGTAAAACACCCGCTTCGGCCGCAACTTCTTCACTAGCGAGGTCCACCGCGATATCGGATGCCGAGCCTTGCAGGGTTGCGGAAACAGCGTTTGCGGCAGACTACTCGATGTTCGATGCGTACGGCTCGGTTGAGGCCGTGGAGAATCGGATTATCGGTATCATGAACATGGTTAACGAACTCTACGCCGACCCACGTATCTCGATCGAGCACTCCGTGGTGGAAATCGTTGTGGAAACTGAAGACAACGATACGTGGGGATCTGAGCTGAATTTCTCCGGCAATCGCGATGCGCTTCTGAAGTGGGGGAACGGACCAAACGGCTTCACACATGAGTTCGACATTGCAAATATCTGGTGGTATCTGCCGGGAGGGGGAACAATTGGGCAGGCGGCAATTGCCGGGGTATGCAACAAGAACCGATGTTCAATCTGTATACGGGATTTTACCAGTTCCGCGTATCGGCTGATGCTTGATCAGGCGCATGAATTGGGGCACATGTGGGGAGCGGTGCACGTTGACGGTAGGCAGTATCTGATGTATCCCTCTGTTCTAAGTGATAACGACGACTGGGATGCGGGAAACATCTCCCGAATGATTTCACACAAGAACAGTCGAACCTGCCTCACCAGTTGCGACCGTGCCCCGGAGGCCTCGTTTATCATAAGTGATACCAATCCGTGCAATGCCAACATTCGTTTTACCGACGCCTCACTGTACAACCCGACCTCCTGGAAGTGGAGTTTTGGAGACGGGACGACATCGGAAGAGCGAAATCCGACTCACGGGTATGCTGAAAACGGTGTATACTCGGTTCGGCTGGAAGTCTCAAATGCATTCGGTATGGATACGTTTATTCAGGAAGATGCCGTTGTGGTCAATGCCCCGGCCACGCCCCGATTCCTTTCGCGTGATCGGATTTCGTCGGATTCAGTCAGCCTGGCTGTGGAGGGGGATCAGGCGATCACCTGGTATGCGACACCTGCAGGGGGTGCTCCTCTTTTCAGCGGCCCCACGATAACGGTACCGTCATCTCCCAACAATACGATGTACTATGCCCAGAACAGTGACCCGGTACCGCCGGCGGTGAGCGTCGGTCCGGTGGATACCAGTGGCGGAGACGGGGACTACAAGGATGATGCCGGTCATGTCTGGATGCGGTTTGAGACACATGCCCTGGTGCTGTTCCGATCGATCACCGTATACTCCGGCGCCGCGGGGAAAAGGCATTTTGTGCTCACGACCAACGAGCTGAATACAACTGTGTATGAAACCGTTCGGGATCTGCCCGAAGGACGACAGGTCGTGACTCTGGATTGGCTACTCGACTCAGGCCGGACATATGAACTGGTTCTGGAATATTCCGGGGAGGGATCAGATAACCCGGCAGGGTATGTTCACAGTCTTTTCCGCCATCGAGAAGGCATCGAGTATCCCCAGGCTGTGGAAGACCTGGTAACGGTCACCACCAACTACTGGCGCTCGACTCATCCTACTACCGGCGGCTGGTATATCGGATATGACTGGCAGTTCCAGAAAATGCCGAGTTGCGCAGGGGCACGGCTGGCGGTTCCCGCCGGTGACGCATCATTCGCGATCACCCATCAGCAGAGTTTTGTTCCGGGGCGAACGCCTTTTCGAATTCAGGACTCCTTCTTGCTCGGTGCTTTCGCATCCCCGCTTAAAGTCGGAACGAGCATACGGATTATCGGATTGGACGGTCGTCGTATCGGTACAAAGATGGTTTCAAAAGCAGCAAGTCGTGTTAGACTACCGCTTTCATGCCATGCACCGGGAGCCTACCTGGTTGTCCTTCAGCGGCCCGACGCCTCCCGAGAGATCTATTCGGTGTGCGCAGTTCGGTAATGGTTCCGGGTGCCGCGGGTGGTTCCGGAGGGGGGCCTGATCAAACGTTTTTCGGAAAGTGTAATCC
>CAZEMW010000158.1:0-7247 GCA_964513105.1 uncultured Fibrobacterota bacterium | reverse complement strand
CGGCAGGTTCGAGACACTGCAAACGCTGCTCTTTCGGCAGGGGGCGTTATCACTTTTTCTTGCCGGTTTTTTCGTTGTTTCGGGTTTATTCCACTTCGCAATTCTCTTTGGCCGAGGGAACAAGTGGCCCTATGCGTTATTTAGTGCTTTCTGTCTATCCTGTGCCCTGTTCATATTGATTCGAAGCACACTCGAGTATTTCAGAGTCGATCTGGCCTACTATTATCCGCTTGCGGCTATTAACGATATTCCCTGGCTGCTGATGATGGTTCTGCTGCCGGTATTCTTTCTCTATGAGTTCGATGCTCCGCTGAAGCGGAAAGCCTCAATGGTGATAGCCGGTGCAGCGCTGACGATAGTGGTTCTGCCGCGGATGGTAACATTCGGAATAATCAATCCAAAGTTTCTTCCACTTTTAACCGCCGCGAATCAGATTCATGCGTACATCACCGTCACACTCTCAATTGTCGTGTCCGTATGGGCCCTTCGCAACGGCAGGGCGGGGGCACTCACCGCCGCGGTGGGGCTTACCGTCTTTCTTGTCGGAATGATAGCGTCGTACGTAGCCGGCCTTGAGAATGCATGGGCGGTCGGATTTGCCGTCCTAATCGTCGTTATCACGATTTCGCTCTCGCGACAGATGGCCCAACGCAACAGGAGGGCGCATGAAATCGAGCTTCATTCGGCCAGGCTGGAGCTGGATCTGCTCAAAAAGCACATTCAGCCCCATTTTCTTCTCAACTCCCTGAATTCAATTATCGCCTGGCTGGAGGAGGAACCCGCGGTGGCCGCGAAACTGGTGGATGCTCTCGCCGGTGAGCTACGGATGCTTCTTTCCTTCTCAGGTAAGAAATTGATCTCTCTTCGTGAGGAATTGGCTCTCTGCGAGGCGCATCTGAAAGTCATGAGTCTTAGACAGGAAAAGGATTATCAGTTGGATACAAACATCCGTACCGACTCGGGTATTCCACCACTCGTTCTTCATACGCTGATCGAGAACGGTCTCACTCACGGGTATCGCGGCCGTGAAAAAGGATATTTTTCAATAGAGGCGGAGAAAACCGGAGACATCGTCAGAATTCTGGTGTTCAATGACGGTAGTGTTTCCTCGGGTGAATCGGGGGGCTCCGGGGGTACCGGTACTCGGTATGTGCAATCTCGTCTTGAAGAGGCGTTTCCGTCCCGATGGGAGTTTTGCGGCGGACCGGCCGACGGGGGATGGCGTGTCGAAATAGCCTACTCGGAAGGATAGAGCATTGAGGGTTCTTATTGTCGAAGATGAGCGAGTCGCGGCTCGTCGACTCGAGCGGCTTGTCCGCGAGATATTTCAGGACCGGTTGGTTTCAGTCCGGATTTCGGAGACTCTTGATCAAACGACGGAGGTTGTTGGTCGGCTCGATATCGATATTCTCCTGCTGGATCTGAATTTGCACGGACAAGACGGATTTGAGGTGCTAAGATCCGCTGTAGCAGAATCATTTCAGACGATTGTCGTATCGGCGAATACGGATCGAGCCATTGAGGCATTCGAGTACGGTGTGTTGGATTTCGTCCCAAAGCCGGTAGACCGGGAAAGGCTCGAAAAGGCACTTGACAGGTTTATCGACCGTGGTGGTTCACAGACACGAATGCTCGTAGTGAAATCGCAGGGGCGGCTTCAACCCATTCCCATTGAAAATGTTCACTACTTTCAGGGGGCCGGCGACTATGCGGAGATTCATCTGCGAGACGGAGGCATTGCCCTTCACGGCAAAAGTCTCGAGTCTCTGGAACAAATCCTGCCGGACTGTTTCATTCGCACACACAAGTCATACATACTCGACATCAGGGACATCGCTCAACTGCACATTCACGGCGGAGGGAAGTACGAAGCCGAACTTCGGGACGGATCGCGTCTTCCGGTGAGCCGTTCAAGATACAAAGCCCTCAGTGACACCCTTGCCGCGCTGTAGCCGGTGCGCTTAGGCGATCTCTCGTGACGGTCACCAACTCTTATGTGAGGTAGACAGAAAATCGGTGCAATTCACCGAACCCGCCTTGTGCGCTCCCGTACCTATCGGTAATTTGAATACCAGCTTGAGTTTCGCGATTCGAGTTCGGCTATCGGCTTTCCTTGATTGCCGTGAGTCGGCTGTGGATTCAGCGCCGGCAAGAGGTTGAGAACAAACGGAGGTTTGGGTATGAGAAATCTGTGTTCCTGGTTTTTCGTTTTGATTGGAACACTTGCACTGGGGGGGTGGGCACAGGAAGATTCGGTAAAGGTGCTGGATGACGACGGTGCATCGATCGATTCCTCAATAATCGTAGAAGAGAAAAATGAGGCGAAAGAGTCCGTTTCGGACAGGGAAGAAGTAGTACCAACCGCAGACAGGGATGGAAATGGCGTGGAGCCGGATGAGGAGAATGTGAAGCATGGTGGCTTGACCACTGTTAAGCATTCAGGTTCCATGGAGGCGCTGGGTTTTGACCCGGAACGGACGCGGAGGGTACGTGAAAGCCATGATCTCGATGCGGTGCGTGAAGAAATCGATCGTCTTCGGGATCAGGCCGACCGTCTGGAGCGGCTCGCTGAAAGACTTGAAGATGATGCCGAGGAACTTGAGGACCATGCGGATGACCTGTTGGAGCGTGCGGGGGGACTGGAGAGCAAAAAAAAGCTGATAGAGGTGCTCGAAGAGGTCCCGGATTCCCTAATGGCTCCCGAAGAGCTTCGTCTGGGTGAAGCAGCCAAGGGGCTTTCGGATAAACAGGAAGTCATGATCGAACGGCTTCGTGAAAACGCCGACGCACTCATACGTAAGGCGAAGGCTATGTCGGTCAAGGTGAGGGTCATGGAGGAGCATGCCGACAGGAACGAAGAAGAAGCCGACGATCTCGAGGAGTTGGCCGAGGATCTTGAAGAATTGCGGGATACAGTCCCGTTTCAGGTTGTGCACCCATTTCAACTCTCTTTTGAGCACCGCTTAACCTCGGTTCCGCCGACTGCCGATGAAGAGGTGCATCTGCTTACGGTCGGTGGGCTGGGGCTTTCGTATTATGTAACTCCTCGATTCCGGGCCGGTGTTGAGGATCTGGCTTTTCTTTTGAGGGGGACCGTCCACGGCGAGCGTTATGCCGTGTCTTTCGCCCCCGTGGTTGACGCTTCGGTTTTCTTTATCAGGAGAGTACAGGTAAGTGGTGGAATCGGTGCACTTCTGCAGATACAGGGGGGGGATGGTCCCGAGACAAAGTCGGCGGTTGCCCCTTTCGCGGTGTTCAAGAGTCTCGCCTGGGCGGGAAAACGGTTTTCGGTAGGGCCGTCCCTGCGGCTTAGCTATCTTGCGGTGGGCAATCTCTACTCGACCGCAATACCCTCGGACAGGGCAAACGTTCTACCCGAGTCGGCAGTCTGGATTGATTTTGGTGTTTCATTGAACGTGCATCTGTAGCCGGTTTTGTCCGAACGGGCGAATACCGGGAGCTTCCTGTGACGTTTTGGAGGAAACAAATGGTAATGATAAGAATCGTGGCCCTGGCTGCGTTTGCGGGGATGTTGAGTAGCTGTGTGTTCAATGTGGAGGAAGACACGGAGAATCTGTATTTACGAACCTCGGCGCTGGGATACACGCGGTTCAAGCTCGACAATGCCGCCACGCAATACGGAGGAATACGGGTTCGAGGGATTGAAAAGGACAGTGTTCTGGTCGGTGCGCTATTGCGTGGACTATCTCTTGACGATGAAACCGAGGCGGGATTTGGTGTTGTGATGAAGGTTTCCGGTGAAGGCAGCGAGGCGGTCCTTTCGTTCGACGCCCCGGATGATCGGGACTGGTCGCGAGTAAGTGTGGAGAATGTTTCCATAGACATGCTCCGTACACTCGAAACCGAGGTGAACTCGATTTCCGGAGACGTGAATGTTGCTCAGATGTACGGGTATGTGAAAGTTGAGAACGTGAGCGGGGACGTATCGGTAGAAACAAGGCGTGGCGTACGGGTGAAAAGTGTCAGCGGAGATATCACCGTATCGCTTACGGACGGGAATGGGTATGCTCTGGATGAGAAATTTGGGGGAATCGATATTGATGTGACCAGCGGAGACGTACTTATTAAAGTACCGGTATTTTTTTCCTCCAGACTCGAACTCAAGACCACCAGCGGCGATATCACTGTTCCCGGAGATTCACAGAGCATGCTCAACGGCGGTCACACTACCAACGTGATTTCGGTAAAGACCGTGAGCGGCGATATAACCATAACAAAAAAGTAACACTCTTCGAGTAGTTTAGGGTTAAACCTTTTCAAGCCGGCCGATGAAACATGGTCCGCGCCCCACGGAGAGTGAAACCGTCACGTTAAGCGTTTTGCGATGTCGAGCTTAGGCCTGAAATTCAGTGGGGAAGATTCACCCCAGATCTGTTTTTTGTTTTTTTGTTGCCGATCCCGGCCCGACGAGGTTTTCAGGTCTTGCGGGCTTAGCAAGAGGAGATTAGAAATGGTAGAGACTCTGGCCGTCAGATTCAACGAAGGTGGTCCGTTTATGTGGATCATTCTGGGCGTCCTGGCTGTTGCATGCGCTGTTGCCTTTGAACGCTTCATCTTCTATGCATTCATCTGCCGCACCAATGGCACAAAGGCGGTATCACAGATCGCAAAGGCCATAAACGACGGGAATACCAAAGAGGCTGAGCGCATTGCGAATCGCCGCAACGCCCCGGTTGACGTTCTTCTTGCGACCGCTGTCGAACGGTTTAGTCAGGGAATGAATGATGAGGAGATCCGTGAAGGGGTCGAAGAAGCCGCCATTCGTGAAGTCCCGAAAATGAGTCAGCGTTTGAATTATCTGGCGTTGTTCGCCAACATAGCAACTCTTCTGGGGCTTCTTGGTACCATTGCCGGACTGCAGGTCTCTTTCAGTTCACTGGCGGCGGTGGAGGCGTCGAAGAAAGCGGGATTGCTGGCACAGGGGATTTCGCAGGCGATGAACACAACGGCATTCGGTCTGATCGTGGCGGTGCCGTGCATGGTGTTCTATACTATTCTGAATAACACTCAAGTGCGGCTTACGAAGGACCTTGACGAAGCCGTGGTTCGCCTCATGAACTACTTCAGGAAGGCGCGGTCATGAACAGCCTCTTGAACAGGATGAGAACCCCGTCGGAAGCCGCGGGAGCGGACATCGACATTGACGTCACCCCGGTGATGAACATGTTCGTTATCCTCATTCCGTTTCTTGTATCCATGGCGGTGTTCACCCATGTTTCAATACTGGAATTTTCGCTCCCTCCGAATGTCGGCGCCGGCATGGATTCCTCCGAAGGTAAACCGAAGCTGAAAACTACCATTGTTGTAGCACCGTCATTTCTCGCCATTACCCTGGGTGAAAACCTGTTGGACTCGATTCCGGTTCAACCAAACGGCGAATACCAACTGGGACGACTCGAAACGCTGCTGGGTGCCCGACGAGAGAATATGGACATACAGGATGAAGCGATTGTGGCAGTCCGTGATGCCGTTCGGTTCAAGCATGTCGTCGCGGTGATGGACCGAGTCAGGGAAGTCGGGTTTGAAAAAGTCGGACTCTCAAGTGCAACAAGCAATCCGGAAGAGGTGTGAATGGACTCCATAGTTGCCGGATTGGGAAGCTCAAGACAAACCGGAGGAGACGGCAGTTTCCGGCCGCAGTTGACGTCGTTGATCGATGTGATGACCATTTTGCTGGTTTTTCTGATCAAGAGCTTCTCGGTCGAGGGAAACCTGGTAACTCCGGCTCCTGATCTCGAGTTGCCGGTATCCAGTTCTGTAGAAACGCCGAAACCGCTTCCGTCGATCGAGATTACCCGTTCGGCTGTTATGTCCGAGGGAGAAGTAATTGCGCCGATCAGTGAGTTTGCAGTGTCCGACTCTCTGCTTGTTCCACCACTCTATGAGTGGTCGGAGGCGAGGGTTACCTCATCGGATAGGACCTAACCGGTGAATCTTATGATTCAGGCCGATCAGGAGACAGAGTTCAACATCATCAAGCGAGTGATGTACACGTGCAGCAAGGCCGGAGTCGCCGACTTTACCGTTCTCGTGTACCGGGAAGAAAACTGACCGTGGATACAAAACAAAACCGCCTGAAAGCGTACGAAAGCTATACTCCTACGAGTGCTCCGACAGTTGAGCGAATCTTCTGGGCTGTATTGCTCCTTTCTCTGGCCGCGTTTCTGGGGCTTGGGCTGTTTTTCGGAACGATTGAACCCACTGTCGAACGGGTAAGGCGTACGGTTAAGACGATCCGGACTGAGTTTCTTATTCAGGAGGAGAAAAAACCACCTCCTCCACCGCCTCCGCCCAAGCCCAAAGAGAAAGCGGAGCAGGAAGAACCTATTGATCTGACGTCCAATCCGAAACTCGCCCAAAAGGAAGACGATATACAAGAACGCAAGCCGGCAAAGAAGCCTACGAAAAAGGTTCGACGGGTGTACGGATTGAAAAAAGTGTATTCACGGGGAATTGGCTCCGGTGGGAAAATGTCCGATGCCGTTGTCGGTAAGCTTGGTAATACGCTGAACAAAGATGTGGATACGCTCAAGGCTACGAAAGAAGATATCAAGGGCGAGGTCGTGTCTGTTACGACGGTAACAACGCCTCCTCGCTTTAAGAAGGCGGTCAAGCCGGAGTACACTGAGGAAATGCTGGAAAACCGGGTCGAAGGTACCGTGAAAGTACGAGCACTGATCGATATCGACGGCAGGGCAAAATCGGCGAAAGCTCAGAACAACCTGGGGTACGGGACCGGCTCGGCCGCGGAGAAGGCAATCTACGACTCGGAGTTTCATCCGGCGGTTCGCGGGGAAGGGCGTCCGGTGGCGGTCTGGGTTGTAATCCCGGTTGATTTTAGAATGCTGGGAAGCTGAGTCAACCTGAGTGTCGCAGGTAGCAATCGTCTCACTGCCGTTCGCCCTGAGTCTTGTCGAAGGGGGCGCTCCGAGTCTTTCACTGCACCGAGCCGGATCGAAGCGCCGAGGGGGTCAAACGGGGGGCTGCACGCCATGAAGGACCGGGGCGATAACAACCAAACCGATAATTGGAAAACGGGATAGGTACCGTATGAAATCTTTGCAGAATGCTCTGTTCATGCTCCTGATGTGTGTACTGATATGCTTTGCGCAAGAGAAACCGGAGGGTTCGGTCACATCGAACGATTCAACGGTGGCTCTTTCCACCAAAGCCGGATCAGAACCCTTTGTCTCAGCGCAGCCGGGGCAGGCAGAGCGCCTGTTGCC
>CAZEMW010000157.1:4640-7265 GCA_964513105.1 uncultured Fibrobacterota bacterium | reverse complement strand
CTTCCGATACAGATTCCTCAAGGCGTTGAGGTAAAACTTGACGGGCTTGATGTTGTTGCCAAGGGACCCCTTGGGTCGCTGCGACAGACGATCGGCAACAAGATAAAGGTTCAGATCGAAGATGGCGTCGTGCGGTGTGTTCCTGAATCCGATGATCCTGCTCTGAAAGCGCAGTGGGGGTTGTATCGGGTGCTGGTGAGCAACCTGGTGACCGGCGTCTCAACAGGATTCAAGAAGGTTCTGGAGATGACGGGGGTCGGATATCGTGGCGAAATAAAGGGAAAGAACCTTGTTTTGCATGTCGGGTACTCGCACCCGGTGGAAATGGAGCCTCCCGAGGGAATCTCTTTTGCGGTCGAGGGGCCGACAAAGGTTGTTGTCAACGGGATCGACAAGCAGGTGGTTGGGCAAGTTGCCGCGGATATCAGAAAAGTCCGTCCACCGGAGCCGTACAAGGGTAAGGGGATACGCTATTCCGGCGAAGAGATAAGCAGAAAAGCCGGTAAATCAGGTGTGAAGTAAACAGCTGGAATAGAGCAAGGTTGGAGCGATATGGATAGGGCAAAAGTAAGAGTTGGTGACCGTAAGAAGCGTGCCTCACGCGTGAGAAAAACCGTGCGCGGAACGAGTGAGCGTCCTCGGCTTGCAGTACGCCGAAGCTTGGCTCATATTTATGCGCAGATTATCGACGACGATACCGGTCGGAGTCTGGCTCAGGTCGGAAGTCTGGCAAAAGACATCACCGAGAAGGGACCGATGTCCAAAGGAGATCGGGCGAAAGCCGTCGGCGAGATAATCGCGAAAATAGCTGTCGAGCAGGGCGTCAAAAGTGTGGTGTTTGACAGGAAGGGATATCCATATCACGGCCGCATCAAGGCTCTGGCGGATGCCGCCCGGAGCAACGGGTTGCAATTCTAAAGTGCGCGCCGGAAAGGGGATTGTACGTTGAGTACTGAAGAAATCAAAGTATCGGAAGAAGAGGCTCAGTTAACCGATCGACTAATATCGGTCAATCGAGTGGCCAAGGTGGTAAAGGGCGGACGTCGTTTCGGTTTTAACGCTCTGGTTGCGGTCGGAGACGGCAACGGTCGGATCGGCCTCGGCATGGGTAAGGCCAACGAGGTTACCGAAGCGATACGGAAGGCGATCGAGGTCGCCAAGAAGAGTGTCGTGGACGTTAGTCTACATGACGGGACACTGCCCCATGAGGTGCTGGGGCGGTTTGGTGCCGGAAGAATAATCCTGAAACCTGCGGGGCCCGGAACGGGTGTTATCGCGGGAGGCCCTGCTCGCGCGGTCCTGGAACTCGCCGGTGTGAGAAACATACTCACCAAGGTGATTGGCTCTACCAATTCACACAATGTCGCCAAGGCTACGCTTGAGGGACTTAAGAATATCAGATCGCGGCAGGAGATCAGGGAACTTCGTCAGATGCCCGCGGAAGTGGCCGGTTGAATAACTCGGGGGATCGAACAATGAGTAAAAAGCTTAAAATAACGCAGGTGCGAAGTGCGATCGGAAGACTTGAGGGGCAGAAACGCACCCTGAAAGCACTGGGGATCCGGAAACTGGGACGCAATGTGGTCCAGGACGATACCCCTGTGATACGTGGAATGGTGAACAAGGTCAAGCATCTGGTAACCGTACAAGAAACGAATGGGTGAGATTATGCTTAAGGTTAGCGATTTGAGACCCGCCGACGGTGCGCACAAGCCTGAGCGACGAATCGGGCGAGGGCAGGGAAGTGGAAACGGCACTACGTGCGGATATGGCATGAACGGGGCGAAAGCACGTTCCGGCCGAAAGAGTAAGGCCTATTTCGAGGGAGGCCAGACTCCTTTGACTCGTCGGTTGCCCAAACGTGGATTTACCAACCGCTCAAGAGTACCTTTTCAGGTGATCAATCTGGGATTGCTTGAAAAAGTCGATATTGACGTTGGTGAGATCGATCCGAAATGGCTTTCGAAACATGGATTGATTCGATCGGAAAGCATGCCGGTGAAGATCCTGGGAAATGGTGACTTTACGAAAAAAGTGGTAATCCGTGCCAATTCATTTTCCAAATCGGCTCGGGAGAAGATTGAACAGGCAAAGGGGAAGGCCGAGGTGTTAGACCGTGCTTGAGACATTCAAGAATATATTCAGAATACCTGAGCTGCGGAAAAAGATCGGTTTCACATTTCTGATCATTTTTATCTACCGGCTTGGGGGACATATTCCGACACCCGGAATCGACCCCGATGTGCTTAAAGACTTTTTCAATCAGAATCAGAACAGTCTTTTCGGCATGTACAATATGTTTGTCGGTGGTGCTTTCGAGAAGGCGACCATTTTCGCACTTGGTATAATGCCGTACATTAGTGCTTCTATCATAATTCAGCTTCTGGGTACGGTGTTCCCGTATTTTCACAAGCTGCAGCGTGAGGGGGCCGAGGGAAGAAAGAAGATAACACAGTACACGCGATACGGGACAATCGTTATCGCCGTGATTCAGTCGATTGCGGTCAGTTTCTTTCTTCAGTCGATTCGTTCGCCGGTCACCGGTTTTTCAGCAGTTCTTCCGTCGCTGTCCGGTATCCCGTTTGTGCTGGTCACCATGATCAGTTTGACTACCGGCACGGTCTT
>CAZEMW010000157.1:0-4630 GCA_964513105.1 uncultured Fibrobacterota bacterium | reverse complement strand
ATAACCAACAGGGGGATTGGAAACGGAATATCGCTGATTATCTTCATCGGTATTGTCGCCCGTCTTCCCGATGCGATCTATGCCGAAGTTCAGCAGGTAATTGCCGGAACGCGTCATCCGTTTGTCGAACTGATGATTTTAGGGGTAATTCTGCTTATGACGGCATTTATCGTGGCAATGACTCAGGCGCAGCGCCGGATCCCGATTCAGACCCCGAAACGGGTTGTCGGTACCAAGATGTACGCCGGACAAAACACGGTACTTCCGTTGCGGCTGAATATGGCGGGGGTTATTCCGGTGATTTTTGCTTCGTCACTGGTGATGATTCCGAGCACCATTGCCGGATATTTCCAGGCTTCGCCGGTAATGGAGGAAATAGGTCGGCTTTTTCAACCGGGATCATTGATCTATAGTGGACTGTATGCTGTCCTTATAGTATTTTTCACCTATTTCTACACGGCAATTATATTTAACCCCGTCGATATAGCCGACAACCTGAAACGAAACGGTGGGTTTATCCCGGGAATCAGACCTGGAAAGAAGACCGCGGAGTTTCTGGACAGCGTTTTGACGCGGATTACCCTGCCGGGATCGATTTTCCTGGCTTTCATAGCGGTCGTACCTTTTCTAATGATGGGCGCGCTTGATGTGTCGTTCTTCTTCGGAGGTACGAGTGTCCTTATTGTTGTGGGCGTCGCCCTTGATACGCTTCAGCAACTGGAGTCACACTTGCAGATGCGTAACTACGAGGGATTCATGAAAAAAGGACGACTACGCGGTAGACGGTATTAACAACGGGAGACGATAGTATTCGCGTATGGCGAAACAGGAATCAATACAAGTAGAAGGAACTGTTCTGGAAACGTTGCCGAATGCGGCGTTCAAGGTGAAGTTGGAGAACGATCACGAGGTGCTGGCTACAATTTCCGGCAAGATGCGTATGCATTACATACGAATCTTGCCGGGAGACAAAGTGTTGCTGGAACTTTCTCCATATGACCTGAATCGGGGCAGAATCACATATCGCTACAAATAACGAGAGGTGGCCTTGTGAAGGTTCGTGCATCGGTGAAAAAGATTTGTAAAGACTGCAAAGTGGTAAAACGTAGAGGTGTTGTTCGAGTTATGTGTGCGAAGACACCGAAGCATAAGCAACGTCAAGGGTAAGCGACGACAGTCGCTGGAGACAAACGGGAGGAGTTGAAATTGGCTCGTGTCGCTGGAGTTGACATACCGAATAACAAGTCGGCCGAAATTTCGTTGACCTATATCTTCGGCATCGGGCGTAGTTCCGCTCGGAAAATACTTGAGAAATGCGGAATCGCACCCACTGCGAAGACGAAAGACCTGACGGAAGACGATCTTGATAAAATTCGAAGGGTAATTGATGCGGAGCATGCCGTGGAAGGGACGCTCCGTGCAACTGTTCGAATGAACATTAAACGATTGATGGACATCGGATGTTACCGCGGGTTACGGCATCGTCGGGGACTTCCGGCTCACGGTCAACGCACCCGTACCAATTGTCGTACGAGAAAAGGTCCACGCAAAACAGTTGCAGGAAAGAAGAAAGCTACTAAATAGAGGCCTTGAGGGAACCACTGGAGGATATCCGGAACTATGAACAAAAGTTCATCGAAGACTAAGAAGACTAAGAAGAAGGCACCGGCCGAAGGGATTGTGCACATTCGTGCAACATTCAACAACACGATCATTAACATATCTGATCGTGAAGGGAATGTGATCTCTTGGGGTACGCCTGGAAAAGCGGGGTTCAAGGGTTCGCGCAAAAGTACCCCGTTTGCCGCTCAGATTGCGGCCGAAGCGGCCGGGCGAATAGCCCACGATGCGGGAGTTCGAAAGGTTGAGGTACATATACGCGGTGCCGGTAACGGTCGGGAAGGTGCCGTACGGGCGATAGGCTCAGCGGGCATTCGGGTTACCTCCATCAAGGATTTTACCTCTGTACCACACAACGGATGTCGTCCACCTAAACGGAGAAGGGTGTAAGGAGTCGGAATATGGCAGTATATCGCGGATCGCGATGCAGGCAGTGCCGTCGGGAAGGCGTCAAGCTTTTGCTGAAGGGCGATCGGTGCAATTCTGAGAAGTGCGCAATGGAACGGCGACCCTATCCTCCGGGAGCAAGATCAATGCGTCGGCGTCGTACCAGCTCGGAGTACAACTTGCAGCTCAGAGAGAAGCAGAAAATACGCCGCATGTATGGGGTGTTGGAGAAACAGTTCAGACTGTATTTCCATGCCGCTTCCCAGTCTGAGGGGATTACCGGTGAAAACCTCTTGCAGATTCTGGAGGGGCGTCTTGACAATGTTGTATACCGGATGGGGTTTGCGCCGTCACGTAGTGCGGCGCGACAGCTGGTATTGCACAATCACATTCTTGTTAACGGTAAGAAAGTGAATGTGCCGTCCTTCCAAGTTAAGGAAGGCTACGTGGTAACTGTTAAAGAGAAGAGCAAAAACCTGGGGATCATTCACGAGACGTTGAAATCCGTCAAGGATATGCCTGAGTGGATCGATCTTGATAAGGTAAAGCTATCAGGTACCGTGCGGCACTTACCGGAGCGTAGTGCATTGCCGGCCGACATCAACGAACGACTCGTGGTGGAATTGTACTCCAAATAGCAAGGGAGATACGGAACACGATGAAATGGAAAAGCCTCTTAATGCCGAAAGGCATAAGGATCGAGAATCCCGATAATATTCCCAATTATGGGCAGGTCCTCGTGGAACCATTGGAACGCGGATGGGGACATACTGTCGGTAATTCTCTGCGGCGGATCCTACTATCATCGCTGCAGGGGGCGGCGGTCATCTCGATAAAGGCCGATGGAGTACTTCATGAGTATGGCACAATCGAAGGTGTGGTAGAGGACGTTACGGATATTATCCTCAATATCAAAAAGCTTCGCCTCAGACTACTTTCCGACGAAGACACGATTCTTCGTCTGGACGTCAGTGGTGAAGGTGAGGTGAAGGCCTCGGATATCGAGAAAAACCCTGATGTGGAAATACTGTCTCCCGATCTTCATATTGCAACGATCAATTCGGATGCAAAGCTGAAGATGGAGATGCGTGTTTCCGACGGACGGGGATATGTTCCTGCCGAGATGAACAAAAGAGAAGACGATCCTGTCGGCACGATTCCTATCGATGCGATTTTTTCTCCTGTTGAGAAAATAAACTATGTCGTAGAGAATACTCGTGTGGGTCAGAGAACCGACCTGGATAAATTGCTTCTCGATATATGGACCGACGGGAGTATCAGCGTTGAGGATGCCGTTGGGTATGGCGCGAAGCTTATGTACGATCATCTGGCAACCTTTATCAATTTCGAAGGGGAGCTGGAACCGCTTGAAGAGATCGTTGCCGATGAAAAAACGGAAAAGCTCAGGCAACTCCTGAAAATGAGGGTTGATGAGCTGGAGCTATCGGTCCGATCGAACAACTGTCTACGTGCCGCCAACATTCACACCATTGCGGACCTGGTTCGTAACCAGGAGTCGGACATGTTGAAGTACAAGAACTTTGGGCGTAAATCCTTGATCGAGCTCAATCAGGTTCTTGCAAATATGGGGTTATCGTTTGGTATGGATGTCGACAGAATTATGGGGCAGGAACACGCCATATAGTTTGATTCTGTTGATGCAAAGGAAAAGGGACCGTCATGCGGCACTTGAATTCGGGAAGAAAACTGGGGCGAACGGCAAGTCATCGAAAAGCGATGCTCGCCAATCTGGCAACATCAGTTCTTGATAAGGAACGGGTAACCACTACTTTGGCCAAGGCAAAGGAAGTGCGGGGAGTTGTGGAACGGCTGATTACCTATGGAAAAAAAGGAAACCTTCATGGTATTCGGTTGGCTGCGCGTTCGGTTAAGAGCAAAGACGTTTTGAAGAAGCTTTTCGATGATATTGCGCCTGCCTACAAAGAACGAGAGGGTGGGTACACGCGAATAATCAAGCTTGGGGAACGTCGCGGTGATAACGCCGAACTGTCCATTATTGAACTGGTGGGCAGGGCAGGGGACGAGCCGCGTCGTCGTAAGAAGAAAAAGGCGTCGAAACCATCCGGCGAAAAACGTAAGGCGCGTTCCGAAAGCAGGCCGGCAGAGACCGCGGCTTCCGCCGCTGAATCCGCCGAGGAGGAAGCCAAACCTATCGTTGCTACGGAAGAATCGGCTTCTGAAGCTACAGAAACGGCTTCGGAGCAAGCTCCCGTTACTTCTGAGGAAAAGGCAGAGCAGAAGGAAGTGGATGAAAATTCCGGTTCCGGTGAAGAAGAGAGCAAAAAAGAGTAGCCGACGTACTTTCGGTTGGTCTATCATACACCGTGTCTCGCCGTCGAAACCGCGAATGTCGTTCTTTCCGTTACCATTTACACCGGTAGCGGAAGGATTCTCTAATACCACCGTTCTTTCGAGGAGTTAAGTGCAATGTCATTAGTACCCATGAAACTCATCCTGGATGAGGCAAACAAGGGTGAATACGGCGTTGGAGCATTCAACGTCAACAACATGGAGCAGTTGCAGGCTATCTGTGACGCTGCCGCCGAAACGTCGTCACCGGTCATCATTCAGGTAAGCCGGAATGCTTTGAAATATGCCGACA
>CAZEMW010000156.1:5550-7270 GCA_964513105.1 uncultured Fibrobacterota bacterium | reverse complement strand
GGGCTAATATGGCGCAGAAATGCGGATGCCGCAGAGACACCTAAGGAGAAAGAGGCTAATCTCAAGGAAGCTATCAACCATTTTCAGAAGGTCGCCGATAGATGGGCCGGTAGTACCGATGGCGACATGGCTCTTTATCAAATTGTGGAGTGCTTTGTCGAGCTTGGAAACGACAAAGCAGCTCGCGAGGCGAGCTTGAAATTGCAGCGTAGGGACATGAGGGTAAAGGCGCTCAAACTAATGGATGTCGTGGGAGATAACTGCGAAGGCGAAGTAGAATACTGGAATGGTCAGCTTGCCGCCGCGGTCGAAGATGAAGAACGCGCGACGATTCTATATGAAAAAGGAAATGCGCTGTCACGATGTGAGGATCACGAAGAAGCGCTGAAAGTGTTCCGGGAATCGTATACTCTAAGTACCGACAGACAGAAACTGGTCAATGCACGAGTCGGAATGTCCCGGGTGTTCGGCAGCATGGGCCGCCATGACGAGGCTCGGGACACGCTTGAAGTACTTGTGAACAGTGAAGACGTCGGACCGGAACTTCGACAGCATCTTCGGATACAACTCTACGATGCGTACCTGAAGAACGGGGAAAAAGAGAAGGCGCGTGAAGGGTTCGAGAAATTCGTGGCGGAGTATCCCGATCACAGAATGTCTCCATACGCAATCTACCGAATCGGAAATATGCTGGCCGAAGACAAAAAGCATGGTGCGGCAATCGAGCAGTTCAAGACGATCACGAACAGTGCGCGGTACGCGGAATCCGATATGTACGACAAAGCGGTCCTGGGTATCGGCACACAGATGATGGAGCTGGGGAAGCATCAGGAGGCGGTAGAGTATCTGCAATCGTTTCTCGATGAGAATGACAGTGCCTCGGTGGCGTCTCACATGTATCTCAAAATTGCGGAAGCGTATGGGAATGAGCTGAACAAGAAACAACAGGCTCTGAACATATTCTCACGGATAGTTGAGAACTACCCGGATGATGCCGTGTTCTCCTATGCCGCATATCGCCATGGAATACTGCTTCGCGAAATGGGCAAGAGCGACAACGCAATTGCGGCTTTCGAGAAGATCAAGAAAGACGACAAGGCGATCTACCGCGCGGGGCAGGCTGAAATTGGAAAGCTTCTGGCGAAAACCGATCCTGAGGCAGCGGTGGAAAACTATCAGAGAATCGTTGAGGAGAGCGAAACCGCCAAAGACAGTTTGATCGCCATGATGGGTATTGGCGATGTGTACTCGGCTACTAAGAAATGGGACA
This sequence comes from uncultured Fibrobacterota bacterium, assembly GCA_964513105.1. Classification (GTDB taxonomy): domain Bacteria; phylum Fibrobacterota; class Chitinivibrionia; order Chitinivibrionales; family CAYFVL01; genus CAYFVL01. Next base: position 6,000 of record CAZEMW010000156.1, on the reverse strand, counting down.
AGGCAGCCGAGACGTTCAAGGGAGCGTATGAGTTCTATCAGGAGGACGGTACCGACACCACGTTGCTTGCCGGTGCGATTGTAAAGTGGGTGGATGCGCTGATCAACAGCAAGAAGTTTAATCAGGCAATCGAAGTCGCGCAGATTATGCAGACTCGGTTTCCCGGGAATCAGTATACTATCAATACCATCTACTACGAAGCGACTGCGCTTTTTTCGCTGAAACGGTATGGGCAGGCACGGAAAAAGTTCGATGAGATCATAGAACGGGACGAATCGCCGCAGCTTTCTGAAATTGCCCACTATCAGAAAGCGGATGCACGGTACTTTGCAGCTTCGGGGCTCAAGGAAGAAGCCCGGGATCGGGGCCTGAAAGCCGCGGCCGGCGAATATGCGGCCTATCTGAAGAAGTACCCTGAGGGAAAGTATGCGCCCCGGGCTACTTACATGC
>CAZEMW010000156.1:0-5540 GCA_964513105.1 uncultured Fibrobacterota bacterium | reverse complement strand
GGGCAATGCGTACTGGACCGTGCAGGATTATGAATCTGCCCGCGTGAAGTTCCAGCAGGTTGTTTCGAATTATCCCAATTTCAATGAGATCTGCAGTGCAAAGAATCTGCTTGCATATTCGTTGAACAAACTGGATAAATGGCAACAAGCCGTCAAGATTTACAACGGTGTAAGGCGAAGCACATCGTGCGACGCCAAGACAAAGAAATTCGCAAATGAGCAGGCTGAGTTGATTATCGGACAGCACTGAACCGGCCGGGCCGGAATATCAAATGTTAAGGAACAAAGGGTCAAGCAGAAATAGCATTTTGTTACTACGCTATCCCACCGGGTGTTGTCGGACAAAAGCCTGACAGCCGGAATACAATGGGTCTGGAAGGAGTTCTAAATGGAAAACTTCATCGTATTTGAGTACATCAACAAAGGCGGATGGGCCATGTGGCCGCTTGCGGGATTTGCGGTGCTTGCCCTTACGTTCGGGGTTGAGCGGTTTATCGTGTTGATGCTCCAGAAGCGCAAACTGAAACCGGATACGTTTCTGAGTGAGTTTGATAAATCGATGAAAAAGAACAATGGGGACCGCGAGAAGGTTATTGCCGAAATGCGGGCGCTGTGTGAGAAGAAGGGTGGGGTGTGCGCCGAGATCATGCTGGAGGGGCTCAAGAAATTCGAGCAGTCCAGGTCACTCAACATGAACGTGTTCGATCTGAAAAAGTGGCTGAGCGATTCCATCGAAGAGCGGGCCCGAATTGAACTGCCGCAGTTGGAGGCGCATCTGGGGGTGCTCTCGGTTACCGCAACCGTGGCTCCGCTGCTTGGTCTTCTGGGAACGGTGCTTGGAATGATCAAATCGTTTACCGTCATGGCCCAGGCCGCCGGTGGTGCAAAGCCCGATGAACTGGCGGGAGGTATATCCGAAGCGCTGATCACCACCGCAACGGGAATGACAATCGCTATTCCGGTTCTGCTGATGTACAACTCAATCAAGGGTGCGGTTGAAAACTATGTGCTTCTCATTGAAGAAGCCGGTATTCATCTTGTCGACACCTTGATCGCGCCGGCCGAGCCCGGCGGAAGGGCGGAATAACCGTGGCGTTGAAAAGCGCAAAGAAAACCGAAGAGGTCCAGCTCAATCTGTCTCCGATGATCGATGTGGTATTCCTTATCCTCATTTATTTTATCGTCTCGATGCAGATGGAGCCCTCTCTGGATAATATCATAAAGCTACCGCCGGTGCGGAAAGCTTCGGAACAGGAAGATGCCCTGCTTCAGATTTACGTCCTGCCGGCCAAAGTCGAAGAGGGGGGTACAATCGATCCGGATTCTACCGGACTGGTTGCCTTTTCCGACAAGGCGAAGACCCCCGAAACCTGTCCGACCTGCAATGCGCGGATCAAAAACGAGCAGGGCATATATATACCCGGTAGCCTTCTTGATCTTTCCGGGGATCCGGTTATGGATCTCCAGAAGAAAATGGCCGATGTTTTCGGCAAAGGCGGTCGCCCTCCCGCTTTTATCTGTGCGGCATGCGGTGGTGAGGTGGGGCCCTATCTCAAGATGCAGGAGATTCCAAAGGTCCTCAAAGATAAGAAAAAAGAAGTCCTGCAGATGGTCGTGCGAAGAAAGAATTTCGAACGGGAAGAAGCCGGAAAGGGTCCGATGTCCCCGGCGGAAGAGAAAGAGCTGGAAAAAGAGATACCGCTCATGATAAAAGCGGATGAGCAGGCGTTTTATGGACGTATCCTTCAGGTCGTGAACATGGCCCGGGATACGGCGTCGGACGTCAAGAATTTCGCATTCATAACCGACCCCGCAACGTCCGAAGAAGTGCTCTCGAAGACGTCGGGCGAGGGAAAGTGAGCATAGTCGGTGGTTAAAAGCAGAATAAAGGAAAGTTCTGAAGTCGATATCACTCCGATGATTGATATCGTGTTTCAGTTGATCATCTTTTTCATGGTGGTCATGGCGATTGCGGTGGTGTATGGAGTTGCCATCAAATTCCCTTCCGGAAACAGTAACTCCGCGGAGAAAAATAAAAACAAACAAAAGAATATCATCGTGTATGTCCAGGCCGACTGGATTGACCAGGGACACTACATTCGACAGGATGGTATATTGAAGCTCAACGGAAAAGAGATCCTGTTGGCTCATACCGACGACCGGTCCAACTGGGAAGAAGAACGGGAGCGCGGATACAAAGAACTGGAATTCAAGATGTCGAAGCTGCTCGAGGAGACTCGAGACAACGGGAAGAAAGTCTACAACGACAGTCTTCTGATAGTTCAAGGGGAGATGAAGACCTATCATGGAAAAGTGATGCGGGTAATCGATCGGGCTAAACGTCTCGACATGGAGAGTTTCTCTCTGGTTCCGCCGACAAAGTAACCAGTAACGGCAAACAGTGATCTGCAGGGGGCGAATGCATCCGAGAAATATCGGCTCATTCGCCTTTTTTTCGGGAAAAGCCAAATCGACGATAGTCTCTGATCCACCGACCCTGTAACTCAAGCCTTGCGAAACATTATGCCTACCGAACATACTACCATACTCCGTCGCCTGCAGTCTCAACGCTCGTTCGTTGTGACGCTTACCGTCGGCATGATGGGTGGGGTGCTGGTCGTAGCGTTGTTTCTATTGTCGCGCACAAAGGAGAAAACTCCGCCGTCGGTGGAGTTCGACCCGGAAAAATGCGTCCGGCTTCTTGACATTTCCCGCGTTTTCCGTATCCGTCCCGAGCCGCCTGAGGACACGAAACTCTGGTTTGCCTCGGCCGAGGGGCTCTGGTCCTTGAACACCGAAACATACGCGTGGCGGCGGTACGGACTTGATCATGGATTACCCACCGAAACGATTGTCGACGTCGCCTTTGACGGCGAAAGGGTGTGGGCTGCGACGTGGGAAGGGGTCGCCGTGTACGATTCGTCGAACGGTCGGTTTCAGCCTATTGACATACCATACTCGGGTACCACCTATCGGGTTCTGTCGATAGAACATGATTCGCTGTCGGGCATGTACTTCTACGTCGATAATCGAGGCCTGTTTCATGTCCCCCGGGACTCTTCGAGCGCGCAGGCGATTCGGACTCCGGACATACGGGCGGCATCCCGAATAACCACGATCAGGGCACGAGGGGAGCGTATTCTGCTGGGCATTGAAGGACGGCGGGTGGTGGAGTATTATCCTCGGACGGGAGAAATGCGGGAGATCGCCTTCTCACGTGAGGGCTACGAGAAAACATACGTGTGGGATATAGCCGTTTTCGAAAACGAATTATGGGTGGCGACTTCGGACGACGGGCTGTGGAAACGGGAATCGGATGGAGACACGCTGCGGCCGGTCGACGGGTTTCCCGCAAAAGGGGCGTACGTTTTTGCCGAAGAGAAGGACGGATTCTGGTGCGGAACGCCGTTTGGGCTTTGGCGCTACCATTCCCGTGAAGACGTTTGGATTCAACTCGTTCACCCCGAAGAGAAAGAACCAACGGAGTTTCAGGTTTTTACGCTTGCAAACAGGGATGACGTCATCTGGTACGGGAGTATGGATCTGGGGACCGGCTACCTGCGAAAAGAGCGTATCCGGTGGCGAGATATGCGCGCCGGATTATCAAACGAGAATACTGCCGCAATCGCCGCCACAGACAGTCTTTTCTGGGTTTCCTACGGATATGCCGGAGACTACATCGACCGCTTTGATGCCGCCGAGGTGCAATACCAGCGCAATATCAATTATGTGAACGGGATTCCCGATCCTCACATCCAATCTTTGTATCACTATAATGATACACTGTACTATGGTGGATTCTCGAGCTTTGGGTACATAGACGGCCGAAATCATGTATATAAGTATTATGGGCGGGATTCCAATATCCCCTATGCGGATGTTGCCGATATCATCCGCGCCGAAGACGGAGGAGTGTTTCTGGCCGGCCTTTTCGGGGTGATCCGGTTCCGTCCGGCACAGGATTCGTTCTATTCATTCCCGGAGACTGAAGGGGCACGCGCGACCTGTGTTCTCCAGCTCGGGGATACGCTGGTTTACGGCACGCTCGGAAAGGGAGTAAAGGTCCTTGATCTCAAAACTGAGAAAGTGACCGCCACCCATTGTGCATTTGCGCGCCGGATCATAGGACTGGCTCCGACTCCCGCAACGGGAGAAATCTACGTTGCGACCGAATCACAGGGCCTGTATCGGTTGAAACTCGCCGACGGCGAATTGACTGAAATACCGGTGCCGCCCAAGTTGCTTGCGGGCAAACTGTCTGATTTCGGGCATGGTTTTCTGGGGATGCGCCGATTCGACGGCCACGTGTGGTTGGCGTCGGAGAAATCGGGATGTCTGGTATATGGAGAGAAGAGCGGCAAGTGGGTCCGGTTGTCGTATCTCAATGGGCTTGTGTCAAGTGAGGTTCTCTCAATAAACGAAAGCCCGTCCTACGTATGGATCGGCAGTAGCGGCGGAGTCAACCGTTACGATAAAGAGTACATTTTGGACATGGTGACGACACTGGGGGAGGAATCATGATGGGAAGTACGAATACCCGTACCTTTGCCTTTGGGCTGGTGGCGGCGACCGCGATCTTCTGTACCGTCCACGCCGATCTGCAGAAAGGGTTGGCGGCGTTGAAGGCGGGGGATGTCGCAAAGGCCGTTGTGCTGCTTCAAGAAGCGGTTGAATCAAGTCCCAAGTCGTTTCGCGCGCACCATGGACTAGGAAATGCCTACTATCTGTCGGGAGAGTATGAGAAGGCAAAAAAGCATTTCGAAACGGCTCATGAGCTCAAACCCGAAGAAGTCTCGATTCGCGCAAATCTTGCTACTGTGTATACCGCTCTCGGAGACTATTCGGAAGCTCTGGAGTTATACCGGGGGCTGGTTCGCGACGCCCCGAACAATCATGAGATCCACAATAACCTCGGAGTGGTCTACGAGGCAATGGGACAATTCAAACAGGCCCTCAAAGAGTACGAGACCGCTTCAGAGCTTCGGCCGGCCGAAGTGTCGTACCATTTGGCGGTTGGGCGGTTGCTTGAGCTGATGGACAGGTCCGAGGAGGCCTCCGAGCGGTATAAACGGGCAATGAAACTCAATCCCCGCGCCGACCAAATCTACATATCGCTTGGACGGCTCCATAAGGATCGGGCGGAATTCAAAGATGCCCGAACAAACTTCCTGAAAGCCCTGAAGCTGAATGGTAATTCCTATGAAGCCCACGGGGAGCTGGGACGTCTTGACGAACTGGAAGGGAACCTGGATCGTGCGGCATATCGCTATTCTCAGGCGCTTCGAATAAACAGCACGGCACACGACTATCTCAAAGGTCTGGCCGGGGTTTTCCTCAAAAAAGGTGATTGGGACAATGCTATCAACCACTATCGACAATTGGTTGCTATAGACCCGTCCTCGGCCGAAGCGCATGGGGAGCTTGGAATTGCACTGCATAAAAGCGGCAATGAATACGACGCAGTGGCCGAGTTGAAAAAAGCACTCGATTTTCGTCCCGGCCATGTCCGTTATCTGAATGCCCTTGGCGCTGCCTACATC
>CAZEMW010000155.1:5402-7279 GCA_964513105.1 uncultured Fibrobacterota bacterium | reverse complement strand
GACAAGGGCTCGTATCGAGGTGTTTCATCGGACGGTATCCTGTCGTACTTGTAGACTATACAGCTCTGCATGCCGAGGCGATGGCTCTCTTTCGGCCCCACCTCCCGCGGCGGCGATACGGGAGAATCGGCCGCGAATGATGCAAATGCAAGAAGAAGACCCAGGCAAATCGTTGTAGAACTTGATACTCGTTGAAGATTCATTAGAGCTGTCTCCAGTTTGATGTCACCTCCTGCTCGTTTTCCGGTTCGAGCGGAATAAAACGATACAAAAGGCGTTAAACAGACTCTTCATCGAAAGAAGCCGTCTTTTTCGCGTTTTGGTTGTACAAATACAATATATCTAATTCTAGAGTAAAATGTGGGACCGAACTGCCAAATCCATCGACAAATCTGTGGATCCGGAAGGCCCTGCACTACGTTCAGCTTTTCCAAAGAGCATTTTCTCTCTCGATACATACTACGAAATTCGGCTTAAGCGGTTATCCGGAACTTTTTCCCGGCTCTGCCGTTGACTACTTAAATGCTTGATTTTGGTCGAACATATACCAATTTTGGCCAAAAAGCTGCATTTTCTCCACTTTTTGTTGACTGTACAGTCAGCGGAATCTCAATAAACAGGAGGCGAAAGTTCTCCGGGGTTGCTAAATTGTAGCCCATGCCCAGCGTGTTCGAGTATACTGATTATCGAGCGTTCCTCAGTGATTTCTATCGAGATCAGAAAGAACGGGCGTGGATCTGAGCTGGGAAGATAACTCCGACGACGAACTCAGTTTCGCGGTGGAATACAAGGAGAACAACGGTGGTGAGTGGCGGCTGCTGAAAGGAGTCGAGCAGAACACGACCAGTACGACGGTCGGCGCAAACAACCGTAACTATTTCTTTGACTGGACCACCGACCGCGATCTTTCGCCTAATACATCATACGCCTTCAGGATCCTGGCCTACAAGGCGAACGATAAGAAAAGCTATTCGAACGAGATCACGGTCACGACCGGTGAGACGGTAGAATATGAATGTGGTTCGGGCACCGGATTGATTGGAAACTACTTCGATAATCCCGACGAAAGTAACGCGTTCGAAACCGAACCGATTATTACCCGAATAGATTCGGTTGTCGATTTCAACTGGAAAAGTGAATCGCCCGGGGACGGACTCAATAAAGACCATTTCCATGTTTTGTGGACGGGTCAAATCGAAGCGCCGTTTACCGGTTGGTACACGATTTATGCCAACATCGATCAGTTTTCCCGCGTATGGTTGAACGGTGAGCGCATTATCGTGAACTGGTGGGGATGGGCGAAAGGCTATGCTCAGGAAACCGTTCATCTTGAAGCCGGACAAAAATACAACCTTCGATTCGAATATCGCGACTGGACCGGTTCGGCAAAAGCTGAACTGTACTGGGCGACCCCGTCCATGGAAAAACAGATCATACCGCAGTGTTTTCTGTATCCGGACACCGGAGATATAGTGTCTGCCCGGCCGGCAGAGCTTCAGAGGATGACTTCTTCGCCCCGACACACTCCATCAGCATACCTTGTTTACTCGATGAGAGGTCGATTGATTGCAACGATTGAACCGGGCAGGGACGCCGTTTCAATCTCGCGAGGAGACGCACTGAATCGGCTGATGCGCACCATGCCCCGTGGGGTCTACTCGGTTTGCAGAAGGACGGACGGAAGATACCGTGGCCGCACGAGTGTAGAGCGAGTGATGGTCAGGTAGGCCGTTGTTTCCTGGAATGCTCCGGGGAGAGAAACTCCGTCGCGAGGTCGTTCACTTAACTGATAGGAGCATTCCCATCAGCTCTTCTGCCGAAAAGAGCGGCTCTACTGCAGGTAGCAACGATTTTATCTCGAGTTATTCACAAGAGAT
>CAZEMW010000155.1:0-5392 GCA_964513105.1 uncultured Fibrobacterota bacterium | reverse complement strand
TCATTACAAGGCAGGGCACACCAAATGTTCGTCAATTCTCTTCTTCCGTATATCCGTGCCGGTGGATATGCTTTCATGATTCCGCTTATTCTGTTTTCCGTGGCAGCACTGGCGGTAGTACTTGAGCGATTCTACTATCTCTCTCGTAAGGTGCGGTTGCGTATAGACCTGATCGAGAGGATCAAAGAAAGCCTCCTTGCCGACGAGCCCGAAAAGGCGCGCCGGGCACTTCAAGACTCAAATGTCCTGACGGCGGAGATTGTTTCCCACGCCCTCGAGCTGACCGCAACCGAGATGGATACACCATCAATACATGAAGCCTCCCGGATCAGTGCGGAACAGCACCTTCCCCGGCTGGCCGAACGCATGTGGCTTCTTCGGGCGATCGGGCATATCGCGCCGCTGGTGGGGCTGCTTGGAACAGTGGTCGGTTTGACAACTGCGTTTCAGAGTATGGCCGATGCCGGTCTGAGTCAACAGAGCGTCGCCGAAGGGATTTCCATGGCTCTGACCACAACGGTTACCGGACTGATCATTGCCATCCCCACGCTTTTTGCCGACTACTTTCTGCGCGCACTCGGCAGGACTCATCATGCCGAGATCAGTTCACTCCTGGATCACATCTCGTTGTGGTACAAATCATGATAATACGAAATCCATTTGAAGATTCCGACTATTTCCCGGAACTGACTTCGCTTATCGACGTGATGTTCCTGCTTCTGGTCTTCTTCATGTTGACCACCACGTTCAACGAGGATACCGAAGTCAAAACAGTGCCGATGGAACTCCCCTATGCCGAAACTGCGCGGCCGTTGCAGGAGAAAAATACCGTGACGCTCGGCATCGATAAGACCGGTGAATATCTATTGAACGATAAGTCATATACGGGATCTCAAATCTACGAGGAATTTGAGGCCTGGCTGAAGCACTCCGGTGATTCAACCGTGATTATCCGTGGCGACCGAAATGCGCCCTACCACTCGATTATATACGCCTACGATATGCTTCAGGGGCTCGGTATTTCCGCTCTTGCACACCAGATCAAGCAATGACCGTGAAAAGCAGAATCAACTTCTTCATTTTCCTGTCGATTGTAATCCACATTGCGATCTTCATGCTGTTTTACGATTATATCGCGCTCTCCCCGGAAAAGACCGATGCACGGGAATGGAACGATGCCGAGCACGAGTATGAGTACCTTGGCTCCGAAGAGCTTTCGCCGCGGGATAAGTTTACCCGCTTTGCCGGGAGATACTTTGATAAGGCAACCGTGGACAGTTTGTGGCGATCAGACGGGGCTTACCTGAGCCGAATCATAGGCGCCGCGGAAGAACCTGGTGATTCAAGGTACTCCACGGAAAGCACCGGAAGACCGACGAGATCCAAAATCCGAGCACTCCTTGCACGCATCCCCGCAACCGGCCGATCGGACACACTTCTCGCGTATAGTGAACTGCTTCGAAAGGCCGTGGAAAACCAACTGCGCTCAGACAGTCTGTTTCCACTGGGCAGTATAGACTGGGATGAATTCGGCGCCCGTATTACCGAGTATCTTCGTCGGCTCCTCGAGGAGGATATCACCACAGAAACCCCGTTTCCGCTGCAGCATGCCTTTTATGACGCGGAGATGGTTCGGCTGTGGCATGAGGCGCTCATGAAATCAATTTATGAAGTAGGGATTGAAAAGGTACTTGCGGCAGTTGAGAAGGCCCTGAAGAATTGCCTTCCTTCAGGGTGTTCCGTTCCACCGCTCCCAAGCAAGCTGGGACAGATCGAAGGGGTGGCAAGCTCAGGAACCGGGGGGCGCAATTTCGGTATTGAACTCAACCAGGATGAAGTGGCCAAGAAGATTCGCGAAGAATTTCTTCGGCTTATGGGCCCCCTGCTGTCGGAATTGGCACGACGCGGCGATTCATACGCGATCGGCGAACAACTCACCGCCGAGGCCGCCGCCCGACTGGGTACAATGATCGGGAATGACTCTCTTGCCCTGGAGATCGCGGCCAAAATCGGCTTTGAACAGATAATGCTCGAAGCCGCCAAAAACGAATTTGGAAAGGGCAGGCTTCATCAAGCCGAGCAGGCTCTGGAAGCGTTCGAAAAGGGACTGGGCGGTGAGCTGGGCCGGATTCTTGAATATGAACAGATGCTTCGCACCCTGGAGGCCGGCCCCAATCGGATCCATGAACTGGCCGATCGCTATTGGGAGTTTTTGAAACAGCTTGCCGCCACCCCAAACCTGCTTGTTCCAAACCTGGAGAAGTACGCCGAAGCTGCGCTGTCGGTTCGCAATCGTAATCTTACGGAACGGGGAATTTACGACATCGATCGTGGTGTGTTTCTCCCGATCGACCACCTTGACTACCGCACCCCGGAATCGATACTCCTTCCCCCAGTTCCCACCGTGAAAGATTCCAAAGAAGTCTCTTCCCCCATGCTTGAGAAACCATCCTTTGCCACCCATGCATTTGGCGGGGCGCTGCGCTGTGAAAAACCGATTGTGATTGACGGTATTCTTGAAGAGTGGAGTGACACCGATCCGTTCAGGCTGTATGGTGAAGGTCAAGGCTTGCCGGAATTGCCTCAGAAGTATCAAGACTGCAACTACCTTCTCGCGAAATGGGACAACCGTGGGCTCTATTTCGCATATTGGATTCATGACGAACGGGACAACGAGTGTCTGCCGGAACTGTTCTGGGATACCGATGCGCTGGAATTGTTTATCGATCCCCAGAACTACAAAGATTCGCTTCGAATCAACGGTCGATCCTATCAGTTCTGGGTCTGGCCACGGGCTCCGCGGGGCAGAGCGCGAACCGGAGAATCGGTGTTTTTCACCCCCAACCATTACGAACCGCGAATGTTCAGGATGCCATTCATCCAATGTGCCTCAAAGCGCACCGGAAACCGGTATACGTGCGAGGTTTTTGTCGATCGCACAGCAATGGACGACCTTGGTCTTCTGCCGGGAAACATACTTGGTTTCAATTACTCGATTAACAACGGCGAGGAAGTCCTGATCCGCTGGGTAACCAACATGGGGAAAAATGTTTCTATGCATCCGAACTTGTGGGGAGACCTGCTTCTGATGGGCACCGATGCACATCTGAGCCTTGGACCCGAAAAGTTTGTCCTGCCCGGCGCAAACATCGAGATTACCGTAACCGACCACGACATGAATCTGTTTCCGGACAAAAAGGACAACATCTGGGTTCGGATCAAATCTCTTCGGACCGGTGACCTTCTTCCGCTGGGCTGCATGGAAACCGGAGAAGACAGCGGTGTCTTTGCCGGCAAACTGGGTACTATTTTTGGGCCGTCAAGTAAGGACAAGTACCGGATTTCAGTGCAGCCCGGTGATGTTGTCGAAGCCTACTACCTTGACCAGCATGCGTTCGGCGGAAAGAGTAATGTGAAAAGAGTTGCTCATCTTCCGGTGGGGCGAGGGATGATGCGCTTTGCCGGGGGCAGGTGAGAGCCACACTCTCGTCATCCATGCCCCGCACCAGCAGTTCGTACACGGCCATGATTTACGATTTACTCTATCGGTGCAGGCGCGTCATGCCTGTACCTACGGCTTGTGCGACGTACTGTAATCCTCATAGTCAAGCCGTTTTTGTTGTGCCGACCTCCGATATGGGCGACAAAAAAGGGTGCGAAGTCGTTCTCCGCACCCTTTGCAGAAACTAAATGAAAAAAAGCTCTACAAGATACTGATTATTCCATGCATGGCCGGCGTTTTTGATTGACCGATTCTCAGGATATACCGTCCCGACGATACACTTGCGCCGGAATCGGTCCGGCCGTCCCACACCACCGCCTGATCTTTACCGGCGAGAGGGATTCGACGAACCGTCCGTCCTCGCATATCGTGAATAGACAACGTACTCGCATCGACACCCTTGCGTGGCTGAAATTCCAGTTTGACTGCATCGGCAAGTCTCCCCGGAGCGGTAAACGTCACCGTCCTGACCGCGGTGTTACGTCCCACGGTATTTCTCCCCACCGCTACCTGTGCCGCAGGAGTGACCTCCACCCAACCCCGACCGCCGTTCTGGTCGGGCGCTTTGTTGAGGATGTCGTCGATTTCCTGTTCACTGTAATCAAATCCGGTCAGCCAACGCTTTTGTGCTGCCATCTCTTTTTCGGTCTTGTTCAAGCCCATGATATCGCCGCGGATTTTCCGGGTAACCAGGAAGTCGACGGCCGGACTGAAGGTTCCCATGATGAGTCGGTCATTACGTACATAATCATCCAATATGCCGTCTGTCGGGCCCGTGGTCAGAGAGATCAGTGAATCCACTATCACCAGTTGCTGGCGAGGTGGATTACCGCCAATGATTGCATCGGACTGGTTGATCTTCAGCAGGTACTCCAGACCGTCGTCATTGGACGCGTGACTGGTTTCGAACGTGCCGTCCCCGTTGTCTTTCGTTCGTGGACGTGGCACGAAAGTACCATAATGATTTTTCAGGGTAATCGTGGGGCCGCCGAGAGCTCTGCTGTTATGTTTGCTCACCCCGGCATTGATGAGTATATCAATGGACCCGTCCTGTATGAAATTGGTGCACTGCTGCTCCCGGAGGTACTTGTCGCCGGCGGCTACCGGGATGACGGCAAGGCTGAAGCCGTTGTCCCGCTTCTTGTCCTTTCCGCTCATCTGGACGCCCTGAGGGAGCTGATCGGCCGGAAATGAAGACTCAAACGCGTCACTGTATCGGTTGCCGCCGGAACCCCCGTCATAGATTACGATATTCTCATACGGCACACCGAAACCGTGAAGTACGTCGATCAGTTTCCGTAGTACGGCAACTCTGGGCATCATGCGCGTTTCCAGGCAATTGGGCTTAATTGCCACCCTGACCTGCGCCCAGGTCTTGCTCTCGGGTTTTCTGAATATAGTCCGCCACGCCTCATCCGCTGTGCTCTTCTGAGCCAGAACCATGGCCATCTGGTCCATGTTGGCTCGTAGCACGTCGGTCTTGACTACTTTGTTCTGGTCCTCCAGAGCATTGACATACACTGTTGGTCGTTCAGTCAGCATTTCGGGATCATGGCAGACGGCCACCCGGAGGTTGTCAATGTCCGGGGTGATCTGCATTCCCGGGCTCCATGCTCCTCCCGGAACGCTGCCGGTTTTTGCACGAGGCGCGGAAACTGCCATTATCCCGGCCGTACCTGCCGCGGAAGTCTTTAAAAAGTCTCGTCTTGCTATGTTGCCGCCCATTGCGTCCCTCCTCTGTGAATCTATTCGAGTACTGTTCCGCTCCTCCTGCTGCTACGCGTGGGTCTTCTTCTTAAACAGTCTTAAGAATGACCGAGCATCGGTAACCGCATCGTCACCTGTGCTGTAACCGGATAGGGTAAGCTCAATGTAAAATTTGTCATAGGC
>CAZEMW010000154.1:4436-7283 GCA_964513105.1 uncultured Fibrobacterota bacterium | reverse complement strand
TGGGAATTTACCACGCTTTTTCTATGAGGGCCCGTCGGATTCGCTACCGATCGGACAGAACGTTACTTTGCGCCGTCGGTCGACTAGGATACCGACCGTTGGGCGTAATGTTGTGGGCTATATAGAAGGAAGGAACCCGCAGTTTGATCTGGGGGTACCGGAGATGATTGTTGTTGGGGCGAATCTGGACTCATACGGCGAAATACCAAGAAAAGCTCCGGGCGCGCGAGCAGCGGCAAACTGCGCCGGCCTGCTTAGGATTGCGGAGCATTTCGCGGAAAATAAACCCGATCGCCACATGATGTTGGTGTTTTTTGACGGTCAGGCACGGAGTCACGAAGGAGCTTCGCATTTCTACCAGGCCATCGACACCGTTACCGCCAGGGTGCGTGGTATAAAGTACGAAACACAAATAGCCAATCTTGACGCTGAAAAAGAGTTCCTGAAACAGCTTCTTGAAGCAACGGGCCTCGACAACCCCTACAAGGCGGAAAACGGGGCTGTGCGACGCAAATATCTTCAGCAACTGAAAACACGTGTTGAAGATCGCGATAAGATGATCCTGCAGCTCAAGCGGAAAGTCGGCGAGCGGCGTATTGGACAGGACAAGGCTTCTGCCGAATACAAGCAGGCGACCGATCAGATGACTGCCATTGAGCATCAGTGGCTGTCATGGAATGAGTTGCGCAGAGCGCTGGATGACGGCGTGTTTCCCGACTCGCTTCGGGATGAGCTTGATACGGTTGTGACGAATATCCGCGAAAGCACGCAAAAACGAGTTGAAGAGCTGGACGGTGAGTATCGCTATCTGGAATTTGATCGTAGATTAAAGGAACTCAAGGGGAACGCCTGGGTATCGCTTCATGTTTCACTTCTGTTGGGAGATCACCAAAAACGGTGGGTAGTTACCTCCGGCGGTAATTCGGGTTTGTACCGTTCCAAAGAGGGAAGTGGTGACCCGAATTTGACGGGGAAGCTGTACGATGCTCTTCACAAAGTGAGTTTGGAGGGCAGTTCCGGGGAGTATCCCAATTTTGAAGCGGCTTCGGTTGGTGGCTTGATCAGCCCACGGTATTATAAGGTCGGACCGCTTATTCACTCGGGAGAAGTAGCCGAGAGACTCGGGATTTACCACACGGCTTTCACAACCCTTCAGGATCGATTCCCTGCTGAAGGGAACCCGGACGATATACTGGGGCGTCTCAATCTTGACAATTTGGAAGCTCAGGCGACCGAATGTGCCGCGTATCTCCACGATGCCGCGGGCAGCTCCGCGCTTTCGCTGGTTCGGGTGGTTGAGGCCAATCGTATGTACTGGCTTCCTCGGTGGTCTGCCACGAATTCACCGGAAGGGCCTCACGCGATTGCAAATGCATACGGCAGCCCCTACAAGAATCGCTACGTACCCGGTATGACTCTAAAGGTTCCCCTTGATCAGATGAAAAACCTCTACTACTTCTACAATACCGACAAAATTCCGGCTTTTGACGATTTCCGAGTCGTTCGAACTCGCGAAAACGGACATTTTTCGATCGGCCCTATGAAGGTAGAGAAGAGTAACCCGCTGAATGCCGGTAGAGTTACGGGACTGAAGTTCGATGAGGCCGGTGACATCAAGTTCTATACTATATCCGGTTCTGCAGGTGGAACTACTTCGAAAGAACGTGTTGAGGCATCCCCTTACGGAAATCACGGAACCGTACTGTTCCCCCCGTTGTTGTATCCGGAGAGGATCACGCCGTATGACGGGGAAGGAAATGCGGATCTCAATGACGCGGTAAAGACAATCAATGATGACGGCATGGTTTCATGGGTATTGGGACGAAAATATGAATACTTGAAACTGTTCGGCACAAAGGAACGACCTCCGTCAATTGTCATGTTGAATAATGGTGATGAGCGAAGTCTGGGTGACATCGATAACCCATATGGCTCCGGTCTTCCGACCAATTATGGAAAGCACTGGCGGCCGGTACGAACCACTTTCCGATCCGCCAATGATCTGTGGCGACTCAATGAGCATCGACTCGCCCTGCTGCGATCCGGGGGCATATTGAAGAGTTCGCTGGAGGAGATTCATAGCCGGTCGAAATCCTACATTATGCAGGCCGATACGTCCCGGGATATCATGGCCGCCGAGGCTCTGGCCGCCGCCGGTCTGAATAACGAACGCCCAGTGTATTTTCGGGTGAAGAACACACTGAATGATCTGGTTATCTCCGTTATGTTCCTTCTGGTGGTAACGCTGCCGTTTGCCTTTGCACTTGAACGGCTACTGATCAATGCGAAAAAAGTGTATGGACGAGTTGCGGGATTCCTGCTCTTTTTCGTTCTGACTTTTGCGATCCTGTACTTTTCTCATCCCGCGTTTTCGTTGTCGGCCATGCCGCTGATCATATTCCTGGGGTTCTTTATTCTGGTACTCGCCGGATTCGTTATAACGATAGTTGTGCAGAAATTTGAGACACAACTGAAGATCATGCAGGGATTGTCGTCAACCGTGCATTCGGCGGATGTCTCTCGATTCGGCACAACCGTTGCGGCCATGAGCATGGGTATTTCCTCGATGCGCCGAAGGCCGTTACGGACGACTTTGACCGCCCTCACAATAGTACTGTTGACGTTTACCATTCTCTGTTTTGCCTCCTTTGAGCTCTCTCCGGGTATCGACAAGGGGTTTGTGGGAGCCCTGCCGGGGTATTCCAGTGTCGTGCTGAAGAAGTTCTTCAATGATCGGATCGACCCCACCCTCATCAACTCCCTTAAACGGGAATTTGGGGAAAAGGCCGATGTGAACGTTCGCTACTGGCTGCCGAAAGCGAAGAATGCGGAACTGGGAAGTCGGCG
>CAZEMW010000154.1:0-4426 GCA_964513105.1 uncultured Fibrobacterota bacterium | reverse complement strand
ATAGTGACTTGACCAACCACAATACTATAAAAGGTGTGCTGGGCATCGAGGTCGATGAAATAATGCGTCGAAGCGACTTGCGTCGGCTCCTGAAATGCGATTATGAGCGTTTTGGGGAAGACGGCGCATTTCTCAGCGGACCGATAGCCCGACAGTTGGGAGTCTCGGTCGGCGACAATCTCTACATCGGGGGTGAAAAGTTCACCCTCCTGGGAGTGATGGAAACATCGGATATGGCTTCCGTTGTGGATGTCGACCAGAAAACGATTTTTCCGCAAAGCGTAAAAATCGCCCCGCAGATTGATCTCGACAAGCTTGAAGCTGCCGCGGAAGGACGTCAGGGGGATGGTGAGGACCAGAAAGAGAACGAAGTCAAAGAACTGGACTTTGCTTCGATGGCGGTAATCCCTTCGCATCTGGCCGAGAGAATAGGAGCAACGCCGCGTGTGGTAACGTTCTATCCCGAGAATAATCGTGTCGCTGATGAGCTGAGCGAGACGATGGCGCGCCGGTTTTCAGTCTCAAGTTACGGTACTGCTACCGACGGGGTTTACCGATATCGACTTTCCGAGAAAGCAACGGCAAAAGGAGTCGGGGATCTCGTGCTTCCGATTCTCCTCGGCGGCCTGGTTATCCTGGGAACAATGCTCGGATCGGTGACCGACCGGGAAAAGGAGATCTATACGTTCAGTGCTCTTGGGTTGGCTCCCACGCACGTTGCCAGCCTGTTCTTCATCGAGGCCCTGATCTATGCGGTTGTTGGAGGTCTGGGCGGCTATCTGGTTGCTCAGGGATTTACGGCCGTTCTGGGAGTGGTTAGCCAGTTTGCGGTGGTGAGTGCTCCGGAGATCAACTATTCTTCGACCAACTCCATTATAACCATGATGATTGTGATGGCAACCGTTCTTATGTCGGCCGTGTATCCGGCGATAAAAGCGGGAAAAAGTGCAAATCCCGGAGTGATTCGAACCTGGAAGATGCCGAAAGCGGAAGGGGATACGCTGAACATAACCTTTCCGTTTACCGTCTCCAGTTACGATATAACGGGTGTAGTCAGTTTCCTCAAGGAACATTTCGATCGCTTTTCGGATACGAGTCTTGGAATGTTCATGGCTACCGGAAACGAGATTCTATCCTTTGGCGAGGAGTCGCTGGGTATTCGGTCAAGAATTGCACTTGCGCCGTTTGATCTCGGGGTCACCCAGAAATTCGAACTGAAAAGCACCCCGAGTGAAATTGCTGGTATCGATGAAATACATATTCGACTCGACAGGTTGTCCGGTCTTTCTTCGGACTGGGAACGGCTGAATCGAAATTTACTCGGTGACCTTCGACGGCAACTACTGATCTGGCGATCGTTGCCGAAGGCGACGATGGAGTTGTACCGCTCGCGGACTCTGGAAACTCTCGGGAAAGCTGCCCCGGAGAAGGACGCCGACGAGGAAACCGACACGAATGAGAAGACTGAAGAGGCGTAGTTCGCTGTTTCCGCGGGATCACACGGGGAATGTCCGTATGGACTCGAGGAACAACGCTGATATATGGATGGGACAGGCCCTCGGAGGGGCACGTTGATCACCCACAACGGTTAAGGAGCAATCTTGGCTGAGAAAATGAAGATCGACAAGGAACTTGAAGAATACCGGCAGGCCATGGAGGTGCCGGGGGAGTTCCATGAGGGATTTAACTGGACTTCTTTCCTCGGGGTAATATTTATAGCGCTCTTGATGGTGCCCGGCAGCATGTACATGGGGCTTGTTGCGGGTATGGGCATCGGTAATGCCGCGCGTTGGGTTACGGTTATTCTGTTTGTCGAAATGGCGAAGAGAACACACAAATCCCTCAAAAAATCAGAGGTCTTTGTGTTGTTTTTTATGGCTGGGGCGGCAATGCAATCACCGTTCGGCGGTTTACTGTGGATGCAGTATTTTCGTCAGAGCGATGCGGCCATGGCCTACGGTATTGCCGAATTGCTGCCTTCCTGGGTGGTACCCCCAATCGACTCCGATACATATGCGAACCGTAACTTTTTTCATAAAGACTGGCTGATTCCTATCGGTATGATCGTTTTCTCCATGCTTACCGGAGAATTCGAAAAAATGGTGCTGGGATACGGATTCTTCCGAATGGCATCGGACATTGAGAAATTGCCGTTCCCCATGGCGCCGGTTGGGGCGCAGGGAATGATGGCGCTCGCCGAGGACGACAGCGAAGAAGGGAAAAAGGAAGCGTGGCGATGGCAGATTTTCGCAATCGGGGGAGCCGTCGGATTGTTATTCGGGGCGGTGTATCTCGGGGTGCCGACTGTAGCGAACGCATTGACGGGGCGGTCGGTCACCATATTACCAATCCCGTTCAGTGACTGGACTACAAAGACTGAAGGAATCCTTCCGGCGGTTGCCACCGGGATGAGCTGGGACCTGACAAACTTCATGATGGGTATGGTGGTGCCGTTCTTCGCGACTGTCGGGGCGGTAGTCGGACTTGTCATTACGTTTATTGCAAACCCGATTCTTTATCGAACAGAGATTCTGACCAGTTGGAAACCGGGCGACAACACGGTCGCCACCATTTTCCACAACAATGTCGACTTCTATTTCAGCCTTCAAATCGGGGTTGCGGTTGCCATTGCACTGGCGGGACTCATTTCCGTGATCAAAAGTGTCATAGAAACTCGCAAGAAGATTAAACAGACTAAGGATTTCAAGAAGATTGCCGAGGTCCCTCCCGGACGCGGAGATATACCAACCTGGTTTATATATGCCACCTATTTTGTCGTGACCGGTTCGTATATCATTCTCGGGGGCTACCTCGTTGATTGGCATACCGGTGTCATGGTTGTGCTCGTTTTCTTCGGATTTGTGTACTCGCCGTTCATCAGCTACGTGAATGCACGTCTGGAGGGGATGGTCGGTAAGGCCGTGGAAATACCAATGATCAAGGAGGCGGCGCTTATTCTGAGCGGATACAGGGGAATGGAAGTTTGGTTTATCCCCTTTCCCAAACAGAACTTCGGGGACGACGAGACGGTATTCTATCGCCAGTGTGAATTGACCGGGACGAAGTTTACCAGTATCTGGAAAACCAAGGTTCTGCTTTTCCCGATCATTTTCATCAGCTCAATAATCTTTTCGCAGTTTATCTGGAGTTTGGGTGAGGTCCCCAGTAATGCATTTCCGTTCGCCAACGAAATGTGGGGGCTTCAGGCGGCCTCACGATGCATCATGTTATCGGCAACACGCGGAGGCTACACGCTTTTCGAGAAGGCTTTTGATCCGGCATATATGGGGGCCGGCCTCGGTCTGGGCATTGTCCTTTTCTGGGGGCTCACTTCGCTGGGAACACCTACGTTCTTTGTATACGGTGTGGTCTCGGGACTGAACCAAACATTGCCGCACGGGTTGATACCGCGATTCGCCGGTGCACTTTTGGCCAGGTACTACTTTCAGAAAAAGCTTGGGGTGAAAAAATGGCGGCAGTACGCACCGGTATTGATGGCAGGGTTTTCATGCGGAATGGGGTTGATTGCAACTTTCGGTATTGGACTCAACTTCCTTAGTAAATCGGCAATTCAGCTTCCTTTCTAATAGGAATACATGATATGGGTGACAATAGTATAAAAAGGAACCTTTTCGAGATTCGAAAGCTGAACAAGGTTTTCAAACTTGGGCGACAAGAGAAGGTTTATGCACTGAGAGACGTCGAACTGGATATTCACCGGGGGGAGTACCTATCGATTATGGGGCCGTCCGGGTCAGGTAAAACGACGCTGTTTAATATGATCGGCGCGCTCGATAAGCCCACTTCGGGAGAGGTGATTGTCGACGGAAAAATAGACTTGCGACGACTCTCCAGCCGTGAATTGGCCTATTTCAGGGGACGGCATATCGGGTACGTATTCCAGTCTTATAATCTTCTCTATGCCTATACCGCGATTGATAATGTTACAATGCCGATGCTGTTCTCCGGGGTTGAGGAAGAGAAAGCGCAGGAACGCGCAAAACAGGTTCTGACCGATGTCGGTCTGGGGCATCGTATGACTCACCGGCCCGATGAGCTCTCGGGTGGACAGCAGCAGCGAGTCGCTATTGCGCGCGCGCTTGCCAATAATCCCTCAATCATTCTGGCGGACGAACCAACGGCGAACCTTGACCAGGATACCGGACTGGACATCATCAAGTTGTTGAGTCGACTGACTAAGGAATACGGGGTGACGGTTGTAACCGCCACTCATGACCACAAAATGCTCGACCTCTCCGATCGAATCGTCTGGATCAAGGATGGAACGGTGGACAAAGTGCAGCTCCGTTCGGAAGTGAACATTCAGGTGGGGAGTGTGGGTTAGGTCCTAAGGGCGATTTTATTCCCAATGTTTTGTCGATGCGACATACTTTTATTTCTACGGCCCACCGGGGCCACGCGTAAC
>CAZEMW010000153.1:0-7300 GCA_964513105.1 uncultured Fibrobacterota bacterium | reverse complement strand
CACGACCACCCGCGCCCCGCAGAGCCGGGGTAAACGCCGTCCCGCCGAACCACCAATCTACCAACCCCGGGCTGCTCCTCGCGTCCTGCTCGTCGGCCTTCGGCACTCCACTTCGTTCCGTCCTCTCCCGCGCGTCCCTGCGCTTCGAGTCTGCGCTCGGCGTCAACAAAAAGAGAGCAAACCGCCCCGATCCTCGCCAACCATCCCACAAACAGCAACAATTCACGACCCCACATTCCCCACGAATGTATGTTCCGCCCCTTCAGGGCTCGGGGAATTATTTAATGTCCGCGCCGGGGGATTATCACCCCCGGCTGTGATGTTTTGGGCTTTCAGCCCGACCGGAACAGAGGCCGTCCGCAGTGCGCATTGGCATCGGATCGAGATCACGACCACCCGCGCCCCGCAGAGCCGGGGTAAACGCCGTCCCGCCGAACCACCAATCTACCAACCCCGGGCTGCTCCTCGCGTCCTGCTCGTCGGCCTTCGGCACTCCACTTCGTTCCGTCCTCTTCCGCGCGTCCCTGCGCTTCGAGTCTGCGCTCGGCGTCAACAAAAACAAGACAAAACGAACCATCACCCCGACACGCTCCTCGCCAACCATCCCACAAACAGCAACAATCCAGATCCCCCCGAATCTATGTTCCGCCCCTTCAGGGCTCGGGGAATTATTTAAATGTCTGAAGTGGCGCAGTTTCTCGGAGTGTGAGCGGGGAGGAAGGCAATGTGCCTCGCCCACGTAGTCCGGCACCAGATCGGGGAACATATCCGATCATTGGTCGGATGCTCCCGTAACTCGATTCGGGACGGCAAAAACCTTCCGTCTCCGGCAACTATTCCCCAATCCCAAACGAGTCTACCAAAACCGTCCCGCCATATTCTATTTTCTTCTGTTTTCCCGAGTAAGTTTTCCTCAAGACGTTTTGTCCGGCAAAGCCACTTTTTCAGCCTGTCGTTTTGCCTGCAGAGGAAATCCAGCTTGATCTTTTTTCTTAGATCTTTGATCTTCCGGCTTAGCCGGTCCAGTCCTATACCAGAATAACAAGGAGTTAATACCGTGGCCAAACTGTCCGGTAAAGCTGTCGTGGCCCAGGGTGGAGGCCCAACCGCGGTCATCAATCAGAGTCTTGTCGGCGCTGTTCTTGAAGCGCGAAAATATGATTGTATCGAGAACGTCTACGGTGCTCGTCACGGGGTGCGCGGCATTGTGGAAGAGGATTTCATGGATCTTTCGCAGGCGACCACGCACAATCTCGAAATGGTCGCCCGAACTCCGTCTTCGGGAATGCTCTCTACCCGGGATAAGCCTGATGAAGAGTACTGCAACCGTATTTTCGAGGTGTTGAAAGCTCATGATGTGCGGTATTTCTACTATATCGGTGGAAACGACTCGGCAGATACCTGTCGGATCGTGAACGAGAACGCAAAGAACGCCGGATACGAGCTTCGGGTTATTCACATTCCCAAGACCATCGACAACGATCTTCTGGTCACCGACCATTGCCCCGGATTCGGGTCCGCCGGTAAGTTCGTAACCCAGGCGTTTGCAGGGATCAATCTCGACAACAGAAGCATTCCCGGGGTTTATATCGGCGTTATCATGGGTCGCCATGCCGGTTTCCTGACCGCATCGAGCATATTTGCAAAAAAATATCCGGATGAAGGTCCACACCTGATCTATGTGCCGGAAAGCGCGTTCGATACCGATAAATTTCTCGCCGATGTGGATCGCATTTATAAGGAATATGGACGGTGCATTGTCGCCGTTTCCGAAGGTATCACCAATGCCGAGGGACAGGCTGTTGTAACAACGCTGACCTCGTGCGAGGAACGTGATGCGCACGGAAATGTACAGCTTTCCGGCACCGGCGCCTTGGGTGACGCTCTTTCGGCAACGATTAAGGAGAAACTCAAGATCAAACGCGTACGGTGCGACACATTCGGATACCTTCAGCGAAGCTTTCTCGGTGTGGTGTCGAGTGTTGATGCGCACGAGGCTCGTGAAGTAGGAGAAAAGGCCGTTCAGTTCTCCGTGTGGCAAAATGTCGACGGAAGTGTTGCGATCCGACGAACCGGTGATTATTCGGTGGAATACTTCCTTACACCGCTCGAAACGGTGGCCCGTAATTCCAAAGAGATGCCTGGTGAGTTCATCGATGCGGAGAATTCTACAATCACCGAAGAATTCAAGCGCTATGCGCGCCCGTTGATCGGGGATACCCCGGAATACGATAGGATTTCCGCGCCTGCGGTCGCGAAGATCCTCAAGAAGTAACTCGGCGATTTGAGAACGAATCCGTTGCCGGGCAGTATATTGATATGCTACGCCCGGAAGTAAGCAAAGGGGGTACCTTCCGTGCCCCCTTCCTTTATTGGAGGGTTGGTGAAGTTTTTTGTTCACATTCACAAAAGCATTCTTGATCCGTCTTTTTATCGACGAGTAGCCTCATTTCGTCCTCGTGCGCTTATTGGGTACTATCTGGGGTTGGTACTCACGATGACTCTCGCGAGTGGAATCGGTCAGTATGCCCGTCTTTCAGAGTCGCTGCCAAGAGTTCTCGGCCGGGTTATGGAAGGGCTTTCTCTGCAGAACGGAACGCTGCAATCGACACGAGATGTTCCATACTCCCCACCGCCATTGTATGCGATTGAGCTCTTTTCTCTCCTGCAACACATGCCGGCTTCGAGAATCGGGTACCATGATTCTCTGATTGTTGTGGATACGAACCCCGAGCGGACGATTTCGGCGTACCCAAAAAGCCGGATAGTGCTCAGTAAGGCCAGTATGCAAATCCGCGCCGGTGAAGAACACGCGTTTACCTTCCCGTTCGAGATGTTCGGCGCCACCGAATCGACGGTACGGTTCACCCGGGAGGCAATATCCGAATATATGAACAGAAACGGGCTGTTTCTTTTGTCGGGAACGCTTGCCATGGGGTTGGTTTGGAGTCTCGAAGACCTTATTCCCGGCTTTCTGTTTCTGGTAATCGCAGTATTTATTTTCAGTTTCGGTCGCAGTACCGCGGCTTCGCGCCCTGTCCGAATTGCGGTCTTCGGCGTAACGCCTATCGCTGTTCTGGGTGCGCTTACCGCCCTGTCCGGTGCCCGTTTTTTCTGGGTCTGGCAGGTGTCGCTGTTTCTTTCAACCCTGGTTGTCTTCCGGGCCGTGCGTGAACTCACAAAACCGGTAGACATCGAGCGCAAGTGAAAACCTTTGGAATTTCGACCGGCGTTCTGAAACACTATCACACTTTCGACAGTTCCCCTGAGAGGGGCACATTACACACTCTGAGCCGGGGTAGCAATTCGGCGCATTTTTTGTTTGCCGAATAGGTCTCTTGTGAAATCCCGCGGAGCGAGACCGTGTTCTTTCTCCTCGATCGGCTATGATCCATCGACATGGGTATGGCACATCCGGCGGGATGACGCGAAATTAGGGAGTACGAGATTTCGTCCCGTCGACGGGACGGCTAAGTGGGGGACAATGGGAATTCCAGGCGTAGCTCAGAAAAAAGGAGACCCGGAGAAACTGGATGGGAGACTGACGGTCTATGCCACCGTTACCGCCGATCCCGGCGAGATGGCTTCGATGAATCACCCTATTGCGGGAATGGTTCACAATGGGTTTCTGGTAGCACAAGGTAACTATCGCGAACAGAATAACCTTCAGGATTTCTTAAAATCCGAGATGGGACTCTCCTTTGAAGAGGGGCTGAGTGAGTTTTTGGAAAAACTCGACGGTCTTGAGTCGGCCCTGGATCCGGACAAGCTTCGCGAGAAAATGGGCAATCTCGACGATATTCAGGATTTTATACCTACTCCGGCCAAAATCGTTCCGTTCAACTCCGAAGAGGAAATTCTGGCACAGGAAGGTGATGTGTTTTGCGTGGGGCGCTTTGAGAACATTGCAAACGCCAATCTGAGTGTCAATTCGTTCCCGATCCTGTACCAGGCACGGTTTCGAGAGCAGCAAATGGATCGCCTTCGGGGCGAAATCAACCAGATGATCGAGCAGGTTGAGCGCGCTCAGGTGCCTCCGGCACACTACACCACCCCTGGAGTGGATGTCGAAGAAAAGCTTTTAAGAGAATTCATCCCCAATCTTTTGTATTGCCGAAAAGATGAACGGGTGTTTGCTTCGGCGACAAAGCAATTGAAGGCTTTTTTGAAGGGGTATTCATTTCCGGAAGATGTAGATCGAATGATCGAGATAATCGGGACAACCGGTGAACTCTCGGGAGCACATTATAAACTTCTGGAGCTGTACGCGAAAAAAATTGCTGAAATGCACCGGGAGAATTTTGGAGAGGTGAATGCTCTTGAAAAAGAGATTGATGAAAAGGAAAACGAGGTGGGTGACGGTCGGGGATGATACAGTATGGCCAAAGTGAAGAATCCCAATACGATAGTCGATGAGCTGGTGCGGGACTACAGTGAGCTGTTCGGGGATTCGCTGACCTCCGTAATTATGTACGGAAGTGCGGTTACTCATGAGTACACCCCGGGCGTATCGGATATTAGTATCGCCGTGGTTTTGACGGATACCTCGATAGCTCATATAGCTCGATGTATTCCCATTCAGAAGAAGTGGATTCGGATGGGGGTGCCTACTCCTCTGTTCATGACGACTGATTATATTCGGGAATCCCTGGATACCTATCCGATTGAGTTTTTGGACATGCAATCCAACTATCGGGTTTTACACGGAGACGACCTCTTCGCGGGACTGGAAATCAACCGCGAACACCTTCGTCTTCAATGCGAACGGGAACTCAAAGGGGCGGCTCTTCAGCTTCGGAAAGGATACGTCCGAACTCTGGGAAACCCAAGGGAGCTTCAGGCATTACTCAAAGACTCTCTGGCATCATTATTCCCCGTATTCAAAGCAATTCTGGTCCTCACCGGACGTCTCATACCGAGTACCAGAAGTGACATTGTTTCGGCTATTGAGGACTATCGGAACCTGGGAGTTTCGGCGCTGTCGGATATTATGCACGCGGATGCGCGCGAAATACGCAAGCGCTATGAGCAGATTTTCGGCAACTATACCGGCATTGTTGATTCTTTGGTGTCGGCTGTCGAAGGTATTCAGATCGATGAGAAGAGCTCTTGATCAATTGCTCCAAAAAAGCGATACTTAGTATATAGCGATTCTCGCAATTATTGCGGAGTTTACCCAAATTTGCGGCATTCCATTCTCTCAGTTGTTCCTGATGTTTCTATTTTGTACCTTATGAAGCGGCAGAAAAAGCGCCGGAGGTTTCGTTCTGACGAATTTGGATACCAGTCTGTTTCGATTGGTCGTTGATGAAGTTGTTCCCGAGGGGGTACTGTTCTTCTCTCCGACCGAGAAAAAGATTACTTATATGAACCGGAGTGCCGCCGGTTACGTGGGATGTTCTCCCGAGGCGGCCGACGGACTGCCGTTTGACCGTATTCTACTGGGCACGGTGGACGGAAGGACGTGCGAAGACGTTGTTACCGAAGTACTCGAGCAGGGATTGTTCAACGGCAAAGCGCATATCGCCACAATCGGCGACGTGAACGATCGGGTATGCACTTTGAGTGCTTTTGGAGTTAACGATCCGGAGGGGAATACCTCTCAAATTGTCATGCTGTTCCGGGATGTTACCGAAGAGGAGAAGACCGCGGCGGAGCTCGAGGAGAAAAACATCGAGATGGCCAAAATGAACTCCGAGCTCTTGCGCTCCAATGCAGAGCTGAAGCGGGTCAGTGAGCTGAAATCCAATTTTCTCAGTATCGCGTCCCATGAATTGAAAACGCCGCTCACTTCCATTAAAGGGTACTCGGAGATAATCATAGAAAATATGAAAGACCGGTTGGACCCCGCGGTTTTTCGGATGATTGAAAGCATTACCCGTGCGGCCGACCGTCTGCACCGGGTGATCAACAATATGCTCGATGTCACCAGAATAGAGCAGAATCGCCTTCGGCTAAGTCCCGAGCGTATCGATCTCGCGGCGCTGGCAAATGATTGCATTGAAGAGCTTGCGCAGTTTTCGTCTCAGCGCGGAATCACGTTTACCTGCGATTTCGAAGAAGGTATGCCGACATTTTATGGCGACAAGATGCGAATGCATCAGGTGTTTACCAATCTGTTCAGCAACGCGATGAAGTACTCTCCGGATAACTCCCGGGTCTCGGTCATGATCCGACCAAAGCCCGAAGAATGCGGGTTTCTAATAGCGGTAAAGGACCGCGGAGTTGGTATTGACAGGCAGGAGCAGCATAACATTTTCGACCCATTCTACGAAGTCGGAAAGGCAACGCGGCACAGCAGTGATTCCGGTCGATTCATGGGTGGTGGGACCGGACTCGGTCTCTCGATAGTTCGAGGGATAGTCGAGCGGCACGGTGGGAGAATCTGGGTGGAAAGTGACGGGATGAATACCTCTACATTTCCCGGAAGTATCTTCTACATCACCCTGCCGCTTGAGGCAAAAATCCACTGGGACGACGACGATACTCGAAAAATGCATCTTCCATTCGCCAAACGGCCGATACTCGAAGATGAGGACGTTTCCCTTGAAGAGCTCGACGAAAAACCCCGGATTCTGCTTATCGACGACGATCAGGAAGCTCAGGAGATTACGAAGGTGGTTCTGGGTTCGGTTTTTGACATCATCGCGACCGACTGTGGGGAAGATGGCCTGAATAAAGCATTTACCGAAGATCCGTCCCTGGTACTTCTGGATCTCTATCTTCCCGGTATCGACGGCGTGCGGGTATGCAGAATTCTGCGATCGCAGTCGGAAACACGGGATTTACCAATAGCATTTTTCTCGGCGGGAACCCAGAACGACGAAATGCAACGCTGCTTCGCCGCGGGAGCCGACGACTTCATTGTGAAGCCGTTCAGCGGAAAAGAGCTTGTGGACAAGATCTGGCGCTTGTTGATGAAGAAGAAAGAAAACCTGCGGTTCAAGTAGGGGGGGCGGTTGACGGGTTGACGGGTTGACGGGTTGACGGGTTGGCGGGTTGGCGGAAGATATTCTGCAATCCCGAATTACTTATTTGGTCACAATCCCGCCCTTCCCCGCTTTTTTGGAATCATACATCGCTTCATCGGCTCGCTTAATCAGCTCCTTGTCCGATTCATCCGGATTTGCTTCGCTTACGCCGATGGACAATGTGGTTGAGCCGAACCGGAACGCGCCGAACTGCTTACGCACGCGTTCGGCGACCACCAGCGCCTGCTTTTTGTCTGTGTCCGGAAGGATAATTACGAATTCATCACCACCGTAACGGTGGCCGGTATCGATATCTTTGCGGATACATA
>CAZEMW010000152.1:0-7301 GCA_964513105.1 uncultured Fibrobacterota bacterium | reverse complement strand
TAGTTGGGGACCGAAATCCAGATGCAATCGAATGTTTTTGTGAATTGTGTGCTTTAAAATTGTCACCGTCTGGGCAAGAATGTCGTCGAGATCAACAACGCGAAATTCCACGCGGGCTTTCCGCGCAAAGGTAAGCAACTGTCGGGTTAGATCCGCCGCTCTGGTTGAGCCGGCGATGATGCTCTGAGCGTACTTCGAAAGTTTCGGATTGTCGGTGAGACGGATTCTCAGCAGGTCCGCATAACCGATTATGCCGCCAAGGACATTGTTGAAATCGTGTGCTATTCCTCCCGCAAGTTGCCCGATAGCTTCCATTTTATGTGCCTGCTGGAGTTGTTCCCGCAATCTGTTTTTCTCGATTTCAGTGAGCACTCGTTGCGTACTGTCTTCTATAGTGCACACGATTCCGGATACCTGTTTTTCTTCGACAAACGGAGCCGCGTTCACCGTAAGGAATGTCCGGGTGCCGTCGGGCCACTGAATAGCGTGACGGAGCCCATACATTGAAGCACCGGTGTCCGGAATTTTGCTGAACGGCAGCTCTTCTATGGGAATCTCGTTGCCCTCATAGTCGGTGATCTTATGCCGGGAAGAGCAATGGTAGACTTCGTCGGGGGAGTTCTCGGGTAAACGAAATATCTTCTTCGCCCGAGAGTTCGCAAACCGAATTCCGCCGTCGAGACCCAGAATCAGAATACCGGCCGGACTTGTGTCCATGATTCGCCCAACCAGGTCACGTTCGTGGCGAAGCTCTTGTTCCGTTTTTTTCCGAGAGGAGATGTCTCGAGCAACACCCAGTACCAGTCGTTTTCCGTCGACCGTGATGGGGAATGTTCTGATTTCGGTCTCGATCGTTTCCCCGTTTTTTCTCCGCAAGGTCAACTCATCGGGCCCGGTAGGCTTTCCCACGAGGTTTCTACCCAGAAGAGACATCGCTTTGCAGAGTCCTTTCTGTGGGAGAAGCCCGATCTCCAGGAGGTTTTTCCCAATCATCTCCTTTCGCTTATATCCGATCATCTCCTCGGCTGCTTTGTTGCCGTCGAGCAGTACCCCTTTCAAATCATTGATATACATGGCGTCGGGGGCGAACTCGAAAAGGATCTGAAGACGTTCCCTGCTCTGACGGAGTTGTTTTTCCGCATTTACCCGATCGGTTATTTCGTCGTACACGGCAACCACTTCACCCGAAGATAGCCTGTATAGTGTCGTCTCTCGCCAGCCACTTGTCCGATGGTCTTCATAGAAAGCCGGGCCGTGACTCTGTGCAGTTCCGCTTCGATAGACTGCCCGAAGTGCAGAGGTGAGTGCGAATTTCCCATCAACGCCGGGAAAAACGTCTTCCACTCGCCTGCCGAGTACTTCATTCCGGGTAATATTCTCTATTTTTTCAGCGGCGCGATTGAATCCCCGAAACACAAAATGCTTCCCGCCCTTTTCGGCCTCAAAAATCGCAACGCCGGAACGTACATTCTCGAACAGCTCCCGATATCTCTCGTCCGGTCCGCCTTCTATCAAGTCACCTGAGAAGGAGGTCCGTCCCTTTTCGGGTTGGGAACTATCGTTTTCCACTCGAGCTTTCGCCAGTACAATAGAGCGATACAACAAATCGGCTGTAATCCGGGAGATAGGCAGGCACTCCCGGGCCCCGAATGCAAGGTATTCGGCGAGTTGCGATGGAATATCGGATTCACTTACTACCACGATAGGTACGGTGTGTCGAACGGGCTCTGCTGCTTTGAGACACTTAACCGCGTCCGGTTTTGCACAGCCGATCACAATCACGGGATTGGGATGGTTGTGGAGTGATTGGTCAATACCCTGGTAGTCGTAGATACAGACAACGGTATCCGATATCTCCGAACAGAGAGTTTTCAGTCTGTCTAAATTCCTGCCCGCAATCAGAAGTACGGAATAGGAGGACGGTAATCGAGGTTTGGTGGTCATGTTGAGATTGTATCATACTAAAGCTCCGGAATAGAAGATGAAACTCGGTAGACAACAAAACGACCACCCGCCGTGGAGGGAGAACGTGATCACCGGGTTCGTATACCGATTCCGGTTGTGTGTATTCCGAGTTGTTTCCAACTGATATGCGGGCAGGCTTAGTCAGGTCGGTCGGTGCTCGTTTTCGAGTGCATGAAGGTGGAAAATCGACTCTCGGGGAACAATGTGGTCGAATATCTCTTCATTGTGCGAGATCATCAGCAGCGCCGCCCCCTGACGACGTTTTTCATCGAGCATCCCCAGTACCTTCGTGACACTGTCGAAATCGAGCCCGTTCAGCGGCTCGTCCAGAATGACCAGGTCGGTTTCCAACGCAAGGGTCCGGAGAAGATTCAGACGTTGCTTCTGTCCGCCGCTGAGGCGGGCAACGGGACGCCTTAGAAAGGCTGAATCGATCCGTATGTCGAAAAGCCGTTTAAGCAGCGCAACGATATCGTCCCCCGTGAGTCGTCGGAGCTTTCGAAGACCGGTGAATGTCTCTTTGACTGTGGCCTGAAGGTTCAGGGATTCGTCGGCGTGTTGGAAAACCATGCCGGCTTTCCGTCCCCATACTTTCGAGCGCCACAGAGATGTGGGGGTTTTCGCGTTCAGACGAATGCCGTTCAGCTCCATGTCGACGGTATCCGGACGAAGAAGGCCCATGACGATTTTCGCAAGCGTGGTTTTCCCGATACCACTCGGTGCCTTGAGGTAGGCCATTTCGCCCCGGTGAATAACCAGATCTGTCGGGTGTGAGTGGTTGACGTCCCGAAAAACACCCATTTTTCTGCCGAAAACGGAAAAGTCTTTACCAACACGAAGTATCGCGTTCCCGGCATCCACGCGAACCGGGGCGGGCTTGGTGGTTTTCAGCCAGTTGAGATATCGTTCGGTGGAAAAATCCCGGAGAGACACCTGCTCAGCCTCTTCGCGCACGAGTTCGCGAAAGCGTATGTTTTCGAGCAAATCCTGATGCCGACGGTATACTTCGCTGATGATTGAGTAATCGTGTGTGATCAGGAGAATCGTGAACGGTCGTTTTCGATACTCCTCAAAGAGCATCTGAAGGAACAGGTTGCGATAGTTGTCGTCGAGACTCCCCGTCGGTTCATCAAACACAAACATCGTCGGTTCGTCGGGACCAACTCCGTTACCCAGCGTGGAGA
The DNA here is from genome assembly GCA_964513105.1 of uncultured Fibrobacterota bacterium. GTDB lineage: Bacteria > Fibrobacterota > Chitinivibrionia > Chitinivibrionales > CAYFVL01 > CAYFVL01. Next base: position 4,152 of record CAZEMW010000152.1, on the reverse strand, counting down.
TCTTCTTGAACGCCATGGCAAGAAGCACCCGCTGTTTTTCTCCTCCACTTGGCCGATATGGTTTCGGATGCACCTCGAGTATCCGTCGGGCAGTATGTTCGGCGGGCATCCTGTAGAGCTTCTCGAGAATCTCTTTTTCATTCGCCGCTTCTTTGAGAGATCCCTCCCGAAGCTGCGTTCGGATTTTTTTCAGGGGATTGAGATGGGAGGAGGGTTCCTGGAAAACGAAAAACGAGTTTGTTCGTACGGATTTAGACCAGTTCAGGTTCAGATACGTTTCATACGGGCGACGGTTGATGGTGATCCCGAGCTCCTGCGGGTCGAGAAGACCGTATACCGCTTTCGTCACAAGGGATTTACCGATACCGGACTCGCCCAGAAGGAATGTGATCCGATTCTGAGGGATCCTGAAATCATCCACCCGAACGATTTTTCGCCCCGTTGCCTCTATTGACACGCTGAATCGCATCTCTTTCATATATGATGCCTCTCAGCGTAGCCGTCGGAGATATTATGGATACACAGAAGTGAAAACACGATGAGAAAAGCCACTGTCAGGCCCTGAAGATGACTGAAAAACAGGTTGCCGATATAGTCCGGATGAGTGAGGGTGTGGCCGACAGCCAGAATATCCTGCTTGCTGTCAATCTTTGCAAGAACACTACCCAGTGTCGGAGGAAAATTGACCGCACTGACATCGGTCGACAATCCGACGGAAATAATAAAATCTACGCTGCACTGAAGGAACACCGCCATGCCGAATACCGAAATCAATTTGTTGAAAATGTACACCGCACTGTTTTTCCAGAGTATGTCGAAGTTTACGATTCGTCGTTCGGAAACGCCGCACACCAGCAACGCATTATAGAAATCCAGACGCTTGAAATGCGATATTCGATCTCTCATCAGGTCGACGACTTCGACAAAAATAAAAATGCCGAGGGCAAGAGCCATGAGCAGAAGAATGAGTCGGTGGTTTCTCAGCGCGCCGCCCTGGATCATATCGGTCAGCAGGATATACCCGAAAAGCACACCAACAACCTGCGGGATCGATCGGATGAGATTGAGCAGAAAGGTAATCACCAGATGCACGGCGCGATGGCCGCGCGACTCAAGTGAATGCAAGACAATGGTGGTTGTCCAGGCGAGGATCAAGACTAGTACCGTTGCGGTGAGACAGATGAACACGGTATTAACCAGGGCGATCCCGATAAGTTTGAGTGCCGGACGATTCAGAAACAGCAGATCCCAAATGCCGAGTGCGGCGATGCCCGCAATCCACCCGATCAGCCAACGTTTATCTTTACTCACGTTTTCTAAAACCCTTTGTTCGCATACCGTTTATTGTCTCGGTAGATGAGCAGGTCGGTCGTGATCTCGGTTAATTTGACGGTGAAAAAGATCACCAGGATAATAAAAACGACCACTCCGGCGTTTCCATAGAGCATCTGCCGAAGAAGCTCGTAGGAGAGATATCCGTGTATGTTCAGGGCCATCTCTATAATTATCAATCCCGTAATCAGAAAAGAAGCCTGTTCTTTTATCGCCGCAAGATACTGCCGTCGGGCATTCTCAAAAATGTGCCCGAAAACATGCCCGTGAAAATGCTTTTTCGGACGAACAATAGACCGGTTCGAAATACCGTCGGGACCTTCGGGCAGGTAGGAGTTTCTAAGATTTTTCGCGATCGCCGTCTCAACGTATCCTTTTCTGCTTTCGGTGAGCAGAAAGGTGTAGAACTTATGTGCGTAGGTGACCAGAAGACCGTTGCTTATCACGGCCAGAATTATCAGAAAAAAAAGTGTATCCGTATTGAATTCGGTTCGAATGGCATACGCGATAACATAGGCCGGAGAAAACAGAACCAGCATCGCGAGTATACCGGTGGTTTCGAAAAGAACGTATTTCGCAAAAACCTTCGGGGTGTCTTTACGCATCGAACTGTGTATTCGACGTTTTCGACGGACAAACCACCAGGTGCCGAGGGTCTGAACGCCATAGTACGTCAATATCATTACCACGATATAGACGAACAGGAATTTCAGATACATCCCCGCGATGTCGAGGACTTTGCCCAATGAAAGTCCCTGTCGATTCTGCGAGCCTCTAATATTTTCAAGAAACTGCTGTTCTTTGTATCGAAGAATAGCGGCTGCCAGTTCGCTCGTCTCCCGATCACGCCCCGGATAGTAGACTTCGAGAGCATCCTGAAGCAACGTGCGCTCGAACCTGGACTCCGGCTCAATTTCGTCCACAAACGGCATCAATTCCACGGGAACACCTTCGGCGACACCGGACCGATCCGAACGGGTACTTCCGGTAACAAACAGGAAACCCACGAGGAGGATCGCAACGATAACGAATGCAGTCAGGTGTCCGAGTAGCTTGCCTTTCATCGCGTATCACCACCCTGTCGACGGTGTACTCGAATCGCGCCGTCCCGGTAACGGGCCGTAAACTGTTCGGCCAGGAGAATATTCCCGAGTTCTTCGGCCACAACGCGCGAACTCTCTTCCAGCGCGGCGACAATGTCGGGCCCGCCCGATAGAATAAACGTCATCCCTTCGGAACCCTCTTCATGAATAGACCATTGCGGGACCGCCTTGTTGCGCGGAGTAATCTCATTCAGGGAGGAGAAGTACTTCTTATACATCGCATTGCGCGAGTCAATGTGTGCGACGATTCGCTCACGGAGGGTCTCATTCAAAGTGGTTTTTGTCGGGTTCCGGGCTGCATGGGCCTTCGACGGCTCGCTCCATTCGTTTTGACTCAAGCGGACCCACCCATATCGGGAGGGGGTGTCGGCCGCATGGACGTAGTGGTAGCCGTTAATCCGAAAAAGCCTGACCAGAAGTCTTCCGTCGGGAATTCGAAAGGTGCCTCCCGACTGAGGATACCGAGTATGCGCCGTCATCGATGTGTTGAGCTGTACGGTATCGGCTGTTTCGACGGCGTTGCGGAATGTACGACGATATCCGCCCGATGAGCTGCCGAGCAGACCGCCGTCGGAATCTTTTTGAAAAAAGTAGCGAACGCCTTTGTACGTGACTATCATTGCGGGGGTGAGCTGGTCGCCCAGGGTGGCATCTCGATCCACAATAACAAAAGGTGCGTTCCCGGGAAAGGCGTCCTTCTCTTCCCGGCTCAACGGTTGCTCGTACTTGTTAAGTACCCGATAGGGGACAAGGGACTCAACTATCATGAGCTCGACGGCCGGGCATACGCCGATCCCCAGGGCGGGCAAAAGCAGGAAAACCAATACTCCGACCGTTATGGACAAGCTCCGTCGAATCAAAACCCCCCTCTTATCGATCACGCCACTTCTCTATAGTCGACAACTGAGAGGCCACGCCGTACAGATCAATACTGCCGTCGTCGAACTGCGTTCTGAAATAGGCGAGTGACGGAAGCGAGAACAGCCAGCTTCCCAAAGCCATTTCCTGATCCAACTCGTCTATCATCTGCGCATATGCCTGCTTGTCACCCAAATGACGGGTCGACATAAATCCGTACACATACTCCAGAAGTCGTTTCGTATTCTCCAGGTCTTCAGACTGACGAGCGGCGTCGAGCCGGAAAAAATTCTTGTCGGCCTGGAACGAACGTTCGTCCGCAACCGGGTCCCCCTCGGGACCCATGCGTGTCTGAAGCGCGGTTTTGTGCATCGAAAAATCGGGGTGTCTCAGGAATATGTCGTATAGATCAAACAGGAAATTGCTTCGATAGCCGCCAACCGCCACCAGTACGGCATCATAGTTGCCCCGCATGATCTCTTCATTTCGTACCGCCGTCGCTTTGATTTTCCCACCGAAGAGATAGGGGTCGTTCATGATTTCTACCATCTCGGCCAGCTCTTCACGATTTCCGTAGTTGAGACAGGTCGCTACCCGAACCGTATCCGGAAGGAGCGCCAACTCGGGTGTGCCCTGGGCTTTTCTCGGCAAAACCACACTCTCCTCAACATAGTAAGAGGTCGACGGGAAAATGCTGTAGTTGAGGTAGTCGTCGTAGTTGTCGGTGTTCCCTTTGTAGTCGACAATATGGCGTTGCTGTTCGGTTCCAATCTTAAAGAAACGTTCGACAATTTTTACATTGTCGACCAGTTTCCGAAGCTCCCGTCGTTGTTCGGGGCCGAGGCGCTCAGTGTTGTAA
>CAZEMW010000151.1:6617-7303 GCA_964513105.1 uncultured Fibrobacterota bacterium | reverse complement strand
CCACTGTCATAAACCAGGCCAACTACGTTCCTCATTCCGAAATGGTTCTGGAGCCGGAGTTCGGATTCAGAGAATGTAATCCCTGTACGAGTTCGTTTGCCGGCACCAGTGCTTTTCTCCATCGGTTTGTGATGACCGGAGAACCTGCCGAGCATGGAAGGTGGTACAGCCAGACCATTCGGTCCTACTACTTCCGTCGAGGCAACAGAACCTACCGTTTTCGGGCATATGTCGACGTTGCGACCCAAAACACTCATCCCAATCTTCTCGAACAGATCATATCGGGGATTTCTTTTACCGCCTCGAATGCTTCAACTCACCCGAGCCCGAGAAAGGGAATCACGGCAACGTGGTATGTTGTGCAAAACAGCAGATCGGCCCTCCGTATAGGTGTGACAGCCGGTATCTCGGCCGACGGATTTCTCAGAGTATTTGACTCAAGAGGACGGCTATTGGGCGCACAGGTGGTGGAAGCAACGAATGGAGAGCAAACCGTTTCGGTACATTTCAGCGCCCCTCGTGCCGCGGGGACCCATTTTGCCGAGCTCACTACCGGCGATGGGCAACGAAGCATTCTACCAATTCCGCCGGTTGCCGACTAAGCGGTCGGGCACGGGAAGGTTCATTCCTTCGCAACAAGTTTCCGAAGGTCGCCGGGACGTACGATTTTGCGGCCGTGTCCGGGG
>CAZEMW010000151.1:0-6607 GCA_964513105.1 uncultured Fibrobacterota bacterium | reverse complement strand
AGCAAATTCACTTTTGTAATACTGGAATCAATCTCCTCCCAGTTTGCGGCATACCATTTCTGTTTCATGACACCGAACTTGGTGGATATGAGATCACCGGCAAAAAAGAGGGAATCCTGGAGAAGAAGTCCGGATGACCCAGCCGTATGCCCTGGAATGTGAACCACACGGGCATTGCAGCCGAGGTTTTCCAGGCGATTTTCCGACTCGAGCAGCCGGTCCCCCCTGGTCGGAACCGTTCTCCAAACCTTTTCGGCCAGTGGTAAGACAAGCTTCCCGAAGAAACCACCATTTCTGGTGTGGGGCAACGGGGTTTCCCCATTTTCCATCGCTTCGGAGTCGAGCCGATGAATCGCTATCGGGGCACCGGTCGCTTCTCGAACCGCTGCCGCACTACCGTAATGATCAAAATGGCCGTGAGTGATGAAAATGAGCAAGAGCGATTTCTCGGGTGCAATCACGTTCATTGCCTTCAGGATTTTTTCTTGGTTGCCCGGATAGCCCGCATCGATGAGTATCATTCCCGAATCGTTTTCCACCAGAAACGCATTTGAACCGACATCGATGCGGTGTACGGTGAGTGATCCAAACGCCATTGGGTAATCCGCGGCAGATACCAAACGTCCCAAAGCGGTGATCATCAGAAGTAGCCCCAATCGATAAATGTTAAACATTGCACTCCCACGGGTCGACTGATCCTTCGAAGATCAAACCTCGCCCTCGGAAAAATCACCTAGGTTCTATAACAAAGTTCAGGCCTGAGGCCCAACCACGTGAATGATGCCGGAAAAGACTCCGCGGAGACTGGCGTCACCCGATGGAGTCCCTATGCCGTAACCCTTCGACCCGCTCAGGGCGAACGGTGAGGGGGAATCGGGTTTGGGTACCTGCCATGCCACCGTTCGTGGTGAGCCCGGTCGAACCGTTCGTGGTGAGCCTGGTCGAACCACCTACAGCTTCAGGTAATCGCTTTTCGGGCCGAAACACATTTAGTACTTCGAAGCGGGATTCCATTTATTCCGGTGTAATCTTTGCTATATACTCGGGGGCAAACCAACATCCCCTGTGGATCACGAACGAAAAAATCAGGACAGCGGAAGGAGCAATATGCACGGCAGAGAGTTTTCACCCGGAGTACAGGCGTTTGGGGCGGTAGACTGGGACCGGCGCCTCTTTGATTCCCTTATACCACTTCCGGACGGTACCAGCTATAATGCGTATCTCGTCTTCGGAAACGAAAAAACCGTGCTGATTGATGCTGTCGACCCGACAAAAAGCGAAGCGCTTCTGGAACAATTGTCCGATTGCGACCGACTGGACTATGTAGTCTCCAACCACTCCGAGCAGGATCATTCCGGAGCGATTCCCGCGGTTCTCGAAAAATACCCCGAAGCCACGGTTATCGCCTCCGCCAAGGGAGCAAATCTCTTGAAGGAGCATCTTCATATTCCGTCGGAACGAATTCGAGCCGTTGAAGACGGAGAACGGCTCCCCATTGGAGGCAAAACTCTGGAGTTCCACTACACGCCCTGGGTTCACTGGCCCGAGACGATGATAACCTACCTCCCCGAAAACAAGATTGCATTCACCTGCGATTTTTTCGGTTCTCATTTGGCGACAAGTGACCTGTTCGTTACCGACAAGGGAGCGGTGTATGAAGCGGCAAAACGCTACTATGCGGAAATCATGATGCCGTTTCGCCCAACCATTCGGAAAAATCTTGAGAAAATGGACCGACTGGACATCGAGATCATCGCTCCCAGTCACGGCCCGATGTATGACGAACCCGCGTTTATTGTAGATGCTTATCGGGACTGGGTGTCCGACAACGTGCACAATTCGGTGGTGATTCCCTACATAACCATGCACGGCAGCACCCGGGCGATGGTGGAACACCTGGTAACAAACCTGACCGAACGCGACATAAAGGTTCATCAATTTGATCTGGCGGTTACGGATCTGGGCAAACTTGCGATAACCCTTGTCGATGCCGCGAGTATCGTTATAGCGACGCCAACCGTGCATGTGCGACCGCATCCCATTGTTTACAATGCGGTCAACCTGGCCAACGCCCTGCGCCCGAAACTCAGATATGCTTCAGTGGTAAACTCATACGGCTGGGGAACCAAGGCGGTTCAGACCATTGCCGAGCTAATCCCGAACCTCAAAGTGGAGGTGCTTGAGCCGGTCGTCTGCAAAGGAGCTCCCGCGAAAGACGACTTTGCGGCTCTCGATCGGCTGACGGAGGATTTTGCAGAGCGGCATAAGGACCTCTAAACCAAAATCCGTTTCGTCCTGGATGAAAACCTCGAAACCGGGAGGCTGCACCGTTCAACTCGGAGCAGCCTCCCGGTTTTTAAGCTCTTGTCCCCCCCTTTCTAGACTTGCGCTTCCCGCAGTACCAGGTCTAAGTGAGGGCCGGACTTGATTTTGCCCCCGCAGCGTACCATTTTATGAACTGGCCGTATCGGGAACCCGTCGTTAACCCAGGTTTCGCAGCCGACACACGACATTCTGCGTAAGGTATTCCACGATCTTGACTTGCAAAAATGCTCAATAACATGCGCCACCCGTTCCGCGGTTCTCATTTGTTTCTCAGGTAATCCATATGACCGGTCTAATTCGAACGGCTTTCGCCAGAATCCATCTAAATCTCAAAGCACTGACCTACTTGCTTTCGGGAAAGATGCTTACCCCGGAGCGTATTGGAAACAGCTATGACTCAATTGCTCCAAGCTACGACAACAATTGGCTCTGCCATCTTACCGGCGTTACCGACCAACTGCTCGAGAGTATACCGGAAAGACGATATCAGTCTATTGCCGACCTGGGCTGCGGCTCCGGATACACCACCGTCGGACTGGCGAAACGTTTTCCGAATGCCCGCGTAAGTGCCGTCGATGTATCCCAGAGAATGGTCGAGGCTTGCCGATCGAGAGTCGGCAACGAGGCATTTCGGTATGTGTGTTCCGATATGCTCAGCTTCCTTGAGAACAGCCGGTCGAACGAGTACGATCTTGTCCTGTCGGCCTGGGCAATAGGATACTCTCACCCCCAAAGGATTATCAGGCAGGCATCCCGTGTTCTGAAGAGCGGGGGAATAATCAGCTTTGTGGTTAACTATGAGGACACGATGAAACCGATTTTCAAGGCATATCGTGACGTCATGCGATGCTGCCCGGAGAAACTCACCTGCATAACCATTCCACGTTTCCCGAAGAGCCTGGAAAGGGTGGAAACGGTATTGCGAAAATCCGGCTTTGATGTTTTTTCCAGAGGAAGCGGACATTGTTTAATCCGTCGGGATCTCGGCAATCGGAAAGAATTCTCCGACTGGGTTTTCGGCACCGGCGTTCTCGCAGGCTTTGATCAAATGCTTCCTCTCCTGTCCGACCATGAGCTTCGTGCATTCTTTCTTGAGCGAATTGCCGTTCACTGGGAACCGCTCAAGCACCATTACCTTTATGTAACCGGAGAAAAAAATGGCTGAACGCTTGATAAATTACCTCAGAGTTATCTCGGACAAGAGAATAACGTCCGTGCCGATCAAGGTATTACGAGAACTTCGCAGGAAAGGTACCGATCGCATTCCCCTGAGTCCTTTCTCCCGAAACAAGAGGAGATCGGCATACTCGTTCTTCAGATTTCTGCATCAATGGTTGTCGGCGGAAAAGATCACGCGACACAACGACCAATGGGTGCTCAACTCTTTCACGCCCCCATTTCCGGGACCGGCATTCAATCAGGCATTCCGAAATCTGCTATCACCGCGCCGTTTCAGCCCCATTTCCGCATTTTGTGCGGTTACCGCCCGCTGTTCATACAATTGCGGACACTGCAGTGCGCGAGGACGTGAGAAGAACGAAATGACCACCGAACAATGGACTTCGATTCTGAAGGAACTTCGTGAACTCGGCGTTTCAATTGTCGGATTCACCGGCGGGGAGCCGTTGATCCGCCACGATCTTTCTCAACTGGTAGAGACGGCGACGCGTGGAGGGGCGGAAACAATCGTTTTCTCTTCGGGTGCCATACACGGCTTTGACAGCCTGGCACGACTCCGTGATGCCGGTCTTTGGTCACTTTGCATCAGCCTGGACCATCACCGAGAAGAGGTCCATGATCGCATGAGAGGGTATACCGGAGCTTTTTCGAACGCGCTGAAAGCGATCCGCCACTCCAAAGCTCTGGGGCTCTACACGATGATTGGAACGGTGGCCACTCGTGAGTCGGTCCTGAGAAAGGAACACCGGGAGATCTTCCGCCTTGCTCAAGAACTCGGGGTCGACGAGATGCGGATTGTAGAGCCCATGCCGTGCGGGAAAGCAAAAGAACAGAAAGGAAACTACCTGCTGGATGAAGAAATGATCAGGGAACTGCGTGGCTTTCATCGGGAACAAAACAGGCGAACGGGGCCTACGAAAGTATGCGCGTTTAATCAGATCGAGAGTCCGGAGGTCTTTGGATGTGCCGGCGGTATTCAGCACCTGTACATCGACTCGGCGTCGAACGTATGTCCTTGTGATTTCACGCCGCTGGGATTCGGGAAATGCACCGAAGAACCGTTGTCAGTAATCTGGGATCGGATGACGAATGCGCTCGGCCACCCCAGAAGAAAGTGCATAATCCAGCACTATCACGAAGAAATAGATCGCCAAATCGGAACCGGCATTCCCGCACCGCCCGAGCTCAGCATCCGAATTGCACGGAAATTTGCCCCCGAACCACTTCCCGACTACTACGCCATGGTCACCTCCGAAAACGAGTGAGAACCCACAAGCTGGAGAGATTCTAAGGAAGCGTGCCCATTTACCGTTTTACCCCGATTTTCATTTTCTCCGTACCGGAGACTCCGTTTACAGTGAATTCAACCACTACCAAGTAGGTTCCCTGCCCCACGTATCGGCCGTTCTCGTTGCGACCGTCCCAGGTGAATTTGAGGTGGTCATCTCCGGGCTGGAGCCTTTTGGAGGAAACGACATTCCCAACGGCGTCAAAAACCTTTACCGAACCCCTGGAATCGCCGCTTATGGACGGCATTCGTACGTTCGGTCGCACGATCAACACAAAATCCCGGCTGCCGGGCGTGAAAAGCGTCGGCCCGTAGTGTTTTTCGTATTGTTTGGTAGTGGAAGAAACGATTATGGGAACTCTTCGGTTGCCGGGATTCTTCTGCACATTGCCCGCGGCATCGCGAACATCCCCTTGCGGATCCTGGGTATTGACGGCTACCATCGCTCCGGGATCGAGTGCCGGAGTTTTGGACTCGGACATACGAACCACGCCCCTGAGCACCGCCCCCTGCACCTCGATATCCTCAAATGGAGGAACGCTTCCGGGCGGCGTGTACACGAAGGGAGTGTTTCCATTCTGCAACACCGGCTCGGAGAAAACTACCCGTACCGTGTCAAAGTATTCACCTCCCACGGCGCGATCGCCAAGCAGGTACTGCGCGGAAGAGATCACCGGGGCCACACTGTCGGTGACGGTAAACGGTTCGGTGTGAAATCGTCCGGTTGTATCATTCACGACCCCGTACGGTCCGGGCTCAAAGCCCGTAAATACCTGCGAAAAGGGTTCATCGGAAAAGTCGATCTCTATGACGCGACTCGAAATCTTCACTCCTTTTCGTATGATCGTTTCGGACTGGTCATAAGGAGCAGCAAGTGTCATCGAGACCGGAACTTCAGTCGGCACGTTGTCGAATTCTACCCGGGCATGATCGATGCGGCCGTCGGCGTCCGTATCAAAGTATGAAGCGTCAAGAACTGAAATCCCGGGACGATACGTATAGAGTGCCTTTGTCACTAGACTTGGCTGATACTTGTGCGCATAGACATCGAGCGGTTCCGCCTGAAACACCAATGCCCGAGACCCGTCTCCGAGATTCAGATCAATCCCGGTCTCCGAATCATACAGGATTCTGTTTCCCGAAGTTAGCTCACACCCCGCGGTGTCCCCGTCACAAACGGTGTAGTAGATCTCCCGGAGGGGCGACTGCTCGGTTTTCTCGAAAATCACATTCACGAGTGTGTCCTTGAAAAAACCACCCACGGGACGCGGCACCGGAGCCCCAAGCCTGCTTGCACCGTACACGTATAAGGCCTGATTCTGAGCGCTGGGAAGATGCTCATCTTCTTTGCCGGGTTTCGGCCGTGCCTGATAGAGAATCCATTTTGAGCCGGAAGACAAGTCCAGCGTAATCCCGGCTCCATGGTCGTACCGCAGAGCACCGTCGTCAAGAGAGCATGTTGAGATATCGTCGCAGACTTTATAAAAGATATCTCTCACGCTGTCCTGCGGAGATCGTCCGAAATAGACCCGAAGGTGCTCCTGAGTGTAAGTTCCCGCCGAGGGGTTTGGAATCGGGACCTGTAAAGGTGATCCACTGCATGGCGTTACATTGACCGTGTGCGTTGCCGATGCGATACGACCGCACTCGGAATTATCGATTATTGCCCTGAACGTTGCCGTTTTCCCTCCGACTGAATAGGTAATATGGGATGTCGACATGTATATATCAACCCAGACTCCCGGTTCTTCAGACCACTGCCAGTTGACTATTCGACCTTCATGACCCGAAAGTGTCAGAGAAACGATTCCGCCG
>CAZEMW010000150.1:5197-7335 GCA_964513105.1 uncultured Fibrobacterota bacterium | reverse complement strand
GTTCAGTTCCTGACAGTCGAGTGCCTGCCGTCCAAGTTGCCTGAGAAGATCTCTATTGATGTCGGCGATCTGGACGTCAATGAGGCGATCCATGTTCGGGATCTTGCAGTGGAAGAAGGTATAGAGATAAAAGATCCTCCCGACGAAGTCCTGGCCACGGTGACCGTCGAACGTCAGGCCGAGCCTGAAGAGGCTGTCGGTGAAGAAGCTGAGGAAGGTGCCGAACCGGCCGCAGGCGGTGAAGAAAGCTAAATCCGCCGGGGGTTTCCGTGTCGCATCGCGATACGCTTTTCCCCGTCCTCTTCAGATGTACCGATCACCGACACAAGAATATGGCGAATAGCATTCTTGGTTTTCTGGCCGGTCTCCTGGGGGTCAAACGGACTTCCGACCTGACCGACAGACCGATTATCGGTTTGATGGTCGGCATCGGGAATGATGAAGAGAAATACCGCGGCACTCGGCACAATATTGGTTTCGATGTCGCGGATCAGTTTATCAACCGGTGCTCCGAAACCGAATCGGTTGCGGTTCGATACTCAAAGGCGACCATTTGCCGGATCAGCGATAAGGCGGAACTGGTTGTCGCAAAACCGACGACATATGTCAATCGATCGGGTTCGGCGATATCCGAGCTCCTTTCCCTGTCGAAATTGGCGCCCGAATCATGCCTGGTAGTGGTCGACGACATCAACCTGCCGCTCGGGACCATTCGATCACGAGGAAAGGGGTCCGACGGCGGCCATAACGGGTTGAAGTCAATAATCGGTGAGATCGGAAAGGGTTTCCCGCGACTCAGACTTGGCGTTGGGCCGGTACCCGAAGGTACTGCGCTGGTGGATTTTGTGCTTGGACCATTTTCACCCGATGAAATGCCGCTCAAGAAACGCATTACCGACCTGGCAACGGAAGCGGTTATGCACTGGGGGCATAACGGGATAGAGTCCACGATGAGCCGATACAATACGATGCTCGATGTTGCCAAAGGTGAGAACGGCAAGTCCGATGTGAACAGGTGACGACATACCCCCCTTTCAAAGCCGGGGACGATTACAGAACTTTCTCTACCGATAACGGAACGGCTTTCCCGCCGATCCGATATCGTTTTTTTTAAAAACCTGCCGTGGAGCACGGTCCACGGACGGAAGACCAAAGGGAGGTTGCCGTGAACAAAACCTATGAAACGATGGTCATCTTCGACGGCTCGCTGCCCGAAGAAACCATACGTAAGGAAAGTCAGGCTCTGGAGGATCTGCTCCGTGAGTCGTCGAGCTTTGAGAAGACGATTCCCTGGGGAAAACGAAATCTCGAATTCGAAATCAAAAAGAAACGCACCGGCGCGTATTTCATCTATCAATATGCGGGAGAAGGAGAAGTACCCGCAAAAATAGATGATCACTTCAATTTGAACACCTCGGTTTTGCGGTACATGACAATTGTTCGTGATCCCAAGAAACGGACGTTGTCCCAGGTGAATGCTGAGAAGGCCGCGGCGCAGCAGGCTGAAGACGAAAAAGCAAAAACCGAAACGGCCAAGGAGGCTGTTGCCGAAGAGCCGGCAAAACCCGCCGAAAAGGAACCGGTATCACCGGCACCTGCAGCCGAGACTGAGACTGCTGAAACACCCGCCCCCGAGACGAAAGCCGGCGAAGTACGCAAGGAGGGAGAGGAATAATGCCACGCAAACCGAAACGTTCATTTAAAAAAGTCTGTGTATTCTGCCAGAACAATTGTCAACCGGATTACAAAGATCAGGACATCCTTCGTCGTCTGACCACCGATCGGGGTAAGATTGTTCCCCGACGACTGAATGGATGCTGCGCAAAACATCAGCGCGGACTGGCAACTGCTATAAAACGGGCACGCCATATGGCAATACTGCCGTTTGTGGCCGAAAACCTGAAGTAACCCGGGGCACACACGAGAAGCTTCCGAAATTGGCACAAGGAGAAAATCCATGGAAATAGTCCTACAGAGAGACTACGAACAACTCGGGCAGGCGCTCGATGTCATTACTGTTCGTGACGGATACGCACGGAACTTTCTGATTCCCCAGGGAATTGCCGTACCGGCAACCGAGGGAAACAAGCGTGCGGTATCCGAAGGAATGATGGTTTCTCGCCGCGCCGCCATGTCGG
>CAZEMW010000150.1:0-5187 GCA_964513105.1 uncultured Fibrobacterota bacterium | reverse complement strand
AAGCACGACGCATGTCCGATAAAAAGTACGAGAAACGGCTGAAAGAGGCCAAGGAGCTCGCACAAAAGGTCGAAAAAGTACCGTGCACCATACCGGTGAAGGTTGGGGAAGGTGACAAGATCTTCGGTTCGGTTACGGGCCAGGAAATCGCCGATCTACTCAACCGTGAGGGGTTCAAAATCGACAAACGCTCCATTGCACTCGATGATCCGATTAAAGAACTGGGTGTCTACACGGTGGGTGTGAAGCTCCATCGGGATGTCACGGCGAATTTGAAGGTCTGGGTCGTGCGGGAGGAAGATCAGAAAAAGTGACCGCAGGAGTGCATGCCCCCTCGGGGCGTGCACTCCCCCTTTTCACCACAAGCCTCACCCATCCCTGTCCCTCATCCTACGAAACCCGCAGATTTGTATGAGTATAACCAGATTTCTTTAAATAAAGAGAGGCGGCGATATGGAGCTTAAGGGCTTGTTTGTGGCACTGGTGACGCCTTTTGATTCTCAGGGTGCGCTTGATGAAGACGGCCTTCGTAGCAATATCGAGTATCTGATCGAAAAAGGTGTTGCCGGAATTGTGCCCTGCGGCACAACCGGTGAATCCGCGACGCTGAGCTGGGAAGAGCACAACGAGGTTGTCCGGATTTCCCTTGATCAGGCGAAAAAACGGGTTCTCGTGATTGCCGGCGCAGGGTCAAACAATACCAGAGAGTCAATTGAGGCGGCCCGACATGCGAGAGAAAACGGAGCGGATGCGATTCTCTGCATAACCCCCTACTACAACAAGCCGACTCAGGAAGGCTTGTTTCGTCATTTCGAAGCAATTACCGCGGAAGTGGAAATACCGATTGTAGCATACAACGTTCCAGGACGTACGGGAGTCAACATGCTTCCCCAAACGGTAGAACGACTCTGCGATCTGCCGTCGGTAGTTGCCATAAAGGAAGCGAGCGGGGACATTTTGCAGGTTTCCGAGATCCACCGACGATGCGGAGACCGCATCACGATCCTGTCCGGTGATGATGCACTCACCATGCCCCTGATAGCATGCGGAGGTAAAGGGGTTATTTCGGTAGTCGGTAATTTCGTTCCGGACTGGATGAACCAACTGGTCACGGCATCCCTCAATGGAGACCTGTCGAAGGCATTGGAGATGCACGAAAAGCTGCTTCGGGTCGCAAATGCCATGTTCCTGGAGACAAATCCGATTCCGGTGAAAACAACCATGAACCATCTGGGACTGGCCGGCGGACCGCTTCGTTTGCCGCTTGTACCCATGAATGAGAACAATAAACGTGAGTTGATCAGCGTACTCGAATCAAGTGGTGTTCAGCCGATTTCCGGGGAGTAGAACAATTGCGCGAAACAGATATTGTGGTATTCGGGGCTCTCGGAAGAATGGGCTCCGAAATAATCTCAGTGATCCTCGGAGATGCCGGCGCCCGACTTTCGGGCGCCGTTGAAATTCCCGGTCATCCCGGGCTCGGCAAGGATGTCGGCGAATTACTCGGAAAAGGACGTTTTGAAATCCCGCTCTCTGCCGACCTGTCCGAGGCAACCGACTCAAAGTGTGTTATCATCGATTTCACAAGCCCTGCGGGCACAAAACAGGTTCTTCAGCATATAGCGGAAAACGGTGGACGTGCCGTAATCGGCACAACCGGGCTTGATGAGTCAATGGACAGCTTGATTTCCGAAGCTTCTCGTCGGGGAGCGGTGCTGACCAGCCCGAACATGTCGCTCGGGGTAAATCTCCTTTTCTATTTAACCGATCAGGTAAGTCGTCGTCTTGGTGAAGAGTACGATATCGAAGTCGTCGAAGCACATCATAGACACAAAAAAGACTCACCTAGCGGAACGGCCAAACGACTCGGAGAGATTGCCGCTGCAGCTCGCGATCTGACATACCGGGATGCGGTTCGCAACGGACGAGAAGGTATCGTCGGTGAGCGAACCACAAAAGAAATTGGTATGCATGCAGTCAGAGGGGGCGGTATTATTGGCGACCACACCGTCATGTTCGCCGGTCTTGAAGAATGCATTGAACTTCGTCATAGAGCATTGAATCGTAACGCGTTTGCCCGGGGTGCGGTCGTTGCCGCAAAATGGCTCGAAAAGGCCGAACCTGGACAGTATTCGATGCGTCATGTGCTCAATATCGAATGATTTCCCCACAACCCAGTGAGATAGTACATGAGGTGCTTCCCGAAAATTCTGCTCGCCGTTTCAATCCTTTTTGTTTCCATCCAGGCTCAGACCGATTCCGAAACCGACGGTTCCATCGATGCTCAGGGTGAAATTGTACTTCAGGACGATACCGATAAGCCGGTGACCAAATCAGACGATTCCACCGAACCCGAAACCGGGTCCGAGAATGAGAGAGCCCGGGAGTCTGAAGAATCGACCGAAGAGCCCGAGATGGTTTCTGAATCCGAAGACGATGAGGCAATCGTCGTTGAGCAGGAGGAAGGGATTATCATTGGTGGAGAAGAAGAGGATATTCTCATCATAGAAGAGAGACAACTCGAGGAATCGGTGCCCGGCACCTCGGCGGAATCGGACGCGGACGAGGAAACCGAGGGGGATGATGCTTCCGCGACCTCCGACGAGTACGAGGATGAGTCGGATGAATACGAAGATGAATACGAAGAAGACCGTGGTCGCTTCTACGAGGAAGAAAGCGAGTATGCAGGCGACGAAGATGATGTAGAAGAGGCAGAAGACGAACCTGAAAAGCCGGCGATTGTTGAAAAGCCCCGGTCAATCAATGTTGCAAAAAACCTCGAGGAATACCGCTCTCCTCGAGCGGCAATGTTCCTTTCACTTCTGGTGCCGGGTCTTGGACAGGCTTATGCGCGCAATTACTGGAAAAGCGCGGCATTCGGGGTGGTTGAAGCAGCTCTGATTGGAACCGCGATTGGCTTTTCGCTTGAAGGAAAAAAATACGAAGAGCAGGCTTTGGATCACGCTAAAAAGCATTACAGTCCCGAAAAATTCTATAGCTTCTACGAAAACTTCAGGATTTACCTTCAGAGCCAGGACAAATATAGCGAATTATCATCGATCGACTCAGTTATCAAGGCGGATTATTACTGGGATAATGCAGAAACCTTTGTGATCACCGATACCGGCAATGGAACGATCCGTCCCAGAACCGGGAACTTCGATGTCAAGAACAACCCACCGGAAGGGTTCGAGGATGTGGTTGATGCCGAGGGATACGTGCAGGGATGGGCGGACGCCGAGCCACATATGACGGGAGAAGACGGCTGGACTCTCGATTCTTCGGCCTACGACAGCAAATGGCTCGTCAATCCCAACAACCTTCTTGTATACAAAGAGGGTCAGGATACTTCTCAGTACAGTTTCGGCCACTCCGATCTGCTTGAGCAATACCGGGATATCAAGGACGACGCAAGGAGGCAGTATCAGGTTAGAAACATCATGATATACTCTCTTCTTGCCAACCATGTAATCTCGGCCGTCGATGCACTCATTACCGCTCGCGCCCATAACAATCGTCTCCTGGGGAAGCAATCATTTCTTGACCGTGTCAACCTCGACTACGACATCGCCATGACCGACACGGATGTCACTTCCTACTATTGGGTCCGAGTGAGGTTCTGATGAAACGCATTGCTCAATTTACCTTTTTTATGATGATCTTTGCGGTTCCCGCAGTAGTGCATGCGCAGGTCGATATTGAGCCGGAGGTCGTGACGGACAGCCTCAACTTTGACGATACTGAAGTAAGTCGGAAATCGCGTACGGTAGCGACTCTTACAACCCTCTTGCTTCCGGGGCTCGGACATCAGTACCTGGGCAATGAACGACGAGCAATGCTCTATTTTACGACAGAACTCGTTTCCTGGCTCGGTCTCGCCTTCAACGAAGGGTATTCCCGAAAGCTTCTTTCCGATTCGCGAGCCCTGGCGTTCAGTCATGCCGGCGTTACCAAAGGACTTCCCGCCGACAGCTCTCACTACTGGCAGTTGTTACGACATTACGACGATTGGAAAAGCTACAATCGAGACGTGATGCTGAACCGGACACCGGAGCTGAAATACGTAGACGAAGATCTCGATTGGAAATGGGAAGACGAGTTCTACAAAGAGCAGTACGGACAGTTGAGAGAAAAAGCTACAAATTTCCATGTCGTGGGAACGTTCTTCATAGCCGGCGCCGTGCTCAATCGGGTCATAGCGTTTATCGATATCCGAATTGCCACCCGGCACGAGGCGTCTTCAGTTGCAGGTCTCCATATTCAACCCAGCTATGATCCCCTTTCCGAGAGAACGGGTCTTACCGTATCCGGCACCTTTTAGCCCTGGTTTGTCCTCCCGCTCGGTGCGCCCCCCGGGATAATTCGGCTGTTCACCGCGCATTCTTTCGGTGAGCCCCCGGGCTTGCCGGACCGATGACGGGCCCGGCGTACATTTCCTCAGCCGCCGCTACGGCCCGCATTGGGGATCCAATCGCGATATTCCTGAAGGTTCAACCTGAACGGGTTGGGCACGGTTTCCGTTCCTGGACGGTGGGACCGGATGAATGGTGTTTCCCGTATACCCCAGACTGCCCATGCTTGCTCTTCAGGGAATTGTATTATTATATTAAACATCATACAATATGTTGTATGGTAAGACATACTCTACTTCGCACCGACCCCGGAGCGGCTCTACGCCCCCGCCGGGAACGCACGCATGCTCGGGGTGAAACATCCTGCCTCATGAATAAACCGATAGCTTGTTGTAGTATGGTTGTGAAGGAGTGGAGAGCCTTGAAAACTCGACTCCACTCAATCATCCCGGAGCCGACCGGGGCGAATACATCGACGGCTCCGATAGCCGGCTCAAGGGCCGGACAACAATGATCCGGCAGATGTACGGAGAACGCTGACTCAGATGTAGCGAATTGCCCAAGCAAGGATGTATTTGTCGGACAATGTGTCCGACAATAACCAAGGGAGAGAAGAATGAAATGCCCCTACTGCGGGTTTGAACAGGACAAGGTGGTTGACTCACGTTCCAGCAAAGAAGGGAAAGCGGTACGAAGGCGAAGAGAATGCCTCGAATGTAACAGGCGTTTTACCACCTATGAGTACATTGAGAACTTCCCTCTGACGATTGTCAAAAACGACCAGCGCAGAGAGCCCTATGATCGCCAAAAACTCACGATGGGATTGATCTCGGCC
>CAZEMW010000149.1:0-7368 GCA_964513105.1 uncultured Fibrobacterota bacterium | reverse complement strand
CGTCTACAGTGCTGCAACGCATGGCTGACCGAATTTGAACAGATTACAACACAAATGGCGAAAGATCAGCAGTTATCGCTGAACCCGAGTAAGATTTCGGGAAACTGCGGTCGACTCCTGTGCTGCCTTCGATACGAAGAAGATTTCTACCACAAAGTGTTTGATGCGTATCCTGCCGTAGGTACGGTACTTGAGATCGAGGGTAAACGGGGTACGCTCGGCTTCATAAATGCATTTGAGAATACCGGTCTTGTTCGGTTCGAGGATGGATCGGAGAACTGGATGAGTCCGGAGGATATCAAGAAAGGTAAAACGATCAATGAGCCGTAGCTCAAAGCCACACACCGATTCGGGATCCACATACATCGTTACGAGTGCCCTTCCATATGCGAATGGTGATATTCACCTGGGTCACCTGGTGGAGACGGTGCAGACCGACGTTTTTGTGCGATTCATGAAGCTGACCGGTAATCGGGTGGTGTATGTTTGCGCCGACGACACACATGGAACGCCAATTGAACTATCGGCGATAAAGCGGGGAATCACCCCTGAGCAACTCATCGAGGAAGCGCGCAACAACCACGTGCGGGATTACGCTTCTTTTTCGATCGGGTTCAATATTTTCTATACGACCAATTCACCGGAAAACCGGCACTATGCCGAGTACATTTTTGAAAAGCTCAAAGAGAAAGAGCTTGTCGTCGAGCGTACCGTCAAGCAGTTCTATTGTGAACACGACAAGCGGTTTCTTCCCGATCGGTTCATTGTCGGCACGTGCCCCCGATGCGGGGCCGAGGAGCAGTATGGAGATGTTTGCGAATCGTGCGGCGCGACGTATGAACCCACCGAATTGAAGACTCCTCAGTGCATTCTGTGCCGAAACGCTCCAGTACTCAAAGAGTCGACTCATTTTTTTGTAGAATTGGGCAAACGTGAGGAATTCCTGAGAGAATACCTCAATTCTCACGGGGTACTCCAGGAGGACATGCGCAATTTCGTAATGCACTGGATCGATCAAGGTCTTCGGGAATGGTGCATTTCGCGAGACGGCCCCTATTTTGGTTTCAGGATTCCGGGTACCGACAACAAATTCTTTTATGTCTGGCTTGATGCGCCGATTGGTTACCTCTCCTCGACGCAAAAATGGTGCGATGAGCACGGAGAGGATGTCACTCATTTCTGGGGAAGTGAGAGTGATGCGAAAATTGTTCATTTCATAGGCAAGGACATCGTGTATTTCCATGCCCTGTTCTGGCCGGTGATGCTCAATGCCGCCGAATTTAAGATTCCGCACAAGATTTTTGTGCATGGCTTTCTTACGGTGCAGGGTGAGAAGATGTCCAAGACGAGAGGGACATTTATTCTTGCCCGAGATTATGTCGAGAAGATGCAACACCCGCAGGCATGTGAATATCTTCGATTCTATTATGCTGCAAAGCTCAGCAGCAACGCGGGCGATATTGACCTGAATCTGGATGAGTTCTGCAACAGGATCAATACGACCCTCGTCAATAATATCGGCAATTTTCACCACCGCACGTTTGTTTTCCTCGACCGTTTTTTTGATTCGACGGTACCCGATGCGGACTGGGACCCGGAGATTGCGTCGAGCGTCGAAGAGGCCTCCCGGGAGATTGCCGCATATTTCGAGAATGGCGAGTTCCGCAGCGCGGTTGAGAGAATTCACGCGCTTGGAAGCATGGGGAACAAGTACTATCAGGATACCAAGCCGTGGGAACTGGTAAAAAAGGACAAAGAAGCCGCCGATCGGGTCATGGCGACCTGCGTGAACCTGGCGCGTGCTCTGGCCGTCTTTCTCAAGCCGATCACCCCGAATCTGGTGGCCAAAGTGGAGCAGCGGGTCGGCGGGGAATTCACCTGGAATGATGCGCTGTTCTCGCTTCGGAATGTGACGGTCGGGAAAGCCGAGAAGCTGACCGAACCGATCACAGCCGCCGATTTCGAGGGCCTCATGACCGCCGATTCCGAACCCAAAGCCGCGGCCGGGGCCGATTTTGATGTCGAGGAATTTAAAGAGCAGATTACCATTGACGATTTCTCCAAAGTAGATCTTCGGGTAGGGCATATCGAGTCGGCAGAGCGGGTAAAAAAATCCAGGAAGCTTCTGAAACTGGCTGTCAACGACGGTACCCGCACCCGTCAGATTATCGCCGGGCTGGGACAGGCATATGCCCCCGAGGATCTCGCGGATCGCAAAGTTATTTTCGTGGCGAATCTCAAACCGGCCAAACTTATGGGTCAACTCTCCGAGGGGATGATATTGGCGGCCGAAGACTCCGAGGGGCTCAAGGTGCTCGGAACCGATAGACCGTCATTTCCGGGAGCACAGGTATCATGAGCGGATTTGCGATCCCACGAGAGATTATCGGCATACGGGAAGCTCCGCTCGATATCGTGGAAAGACTTGGCAATGAGTTGTCGGTTTCGCCTCTCATTGCCACCATTCTGGCGAATCGCGGACTGCGTTCATATGAAGAATGCAGGCGGTTTTTCAATCCGGATCCCTCTCACCTTCTCGACCCCTACCTGTTTCCCGACATGGAAAAGGCCGTCGAGAGAATTGCGAGGGCGATAGGCGAAGGTCAAAAAATTGTTGTACACGGCGATTTCGATGTAGACGGGATTTCGTCGACGGCGCTGGTTGTTCGGGCCCTGCGCGATCTTGGCGCAGATTGCGATTACTACCTTCCCAATCGAATCAGCGAGGGGTACGGATTGTCCTGTCGGGGTGTCGACGATATCGCCGCCCAGGGTGCCGGCCTGATTGTCACCGTTGACTGCGGCATTTCCTCTTGCGAAGAAGTTCGGTACGCCGCCGAAAAAGGCATCGACCTGATCGTGACGGACCACCACGAATCCCATGGGGAGATACCCGATGCCTGCGCCGTTCTCAACCCAATGACCTGCGATTACCCCGAAAAACACCTTGCCGGAGTCGGAGTTGCCCTGAAACTTGTGCAGGCACTTTTTCAGTCGCGTAAGCGCGATGATTCAGAATGGTACAGATATATCGATCTCGCCGCACTCGGAACCGCGGCGGACATTGTGAAGCTTCGGGGAGAAAACCGGGTTATAGTCAAGTTCGGTTTTGAATCTATGGCACAAACCCGCAATATCGGGCTTCGCAAACTCATCGAGGCACAGGGGCTGAAGGGCAAACGTCTGAACACCCGGGAAGTGGTATTTCTGCTCGCGCCGTGCATCAATGCCGCCGGACGACTGGGAGATTCGAGTCTGGGCGCACGCCTTCTGCTGACCGAAGACGAAACTGAAGCCGCGCAACTTGCCGCCGCCCTGCTGAAAGCCAACAATGAACGACGCACCCTGGATACGCATGTGCAGGATTCGGCGATAGCCTGGGTCGAACAGAATTGTCTTCCGGAAAGGGATTACGCCCTTGTCGCGGCTCATGAGAGCTGGCATGTTGGGGTCGTTGGAATTTCGGCCTCCCGACTGGTGGAGCGGTTCCATCGTCCGTCATTCCTTTTCGCTCACGACAAGGACGGTACCGCACGGGGTTCGGGCCGAAGTATTCCCGGGCTTCACCTGCTCGAAGCGCTGGAAGAGTGTGGCGATCTACTGGAGAAGTTCGGCGGCCACGCAGCCGCCGCCGGTGCGACAATAATGCTCGACAAACTGGAAACTTTCAGAGAGCGGTTCAACTCGGTTGTCCGCGAGAAACTGAACGGCGATCCCATGCGTCCCCGGGTACAGGCCGACGCCGAAGCGGTCATGGGGCAGCTCACCCCCAAGTTTTTCAACACGATAAAACGGATGGAGCCGTTTGGCCCCGGAAACATGCGTCCGGTATTGCTTTGCAAGGGACTTCGTTCTCGATACGCCCCCCGGATCGTCGGGAAAAAGCATCTGAAAATGACGGTGTCCGGTGACGGCATGGCCATGGATGCAATAGCTTTCAATTTCGGCAACAGAATGGAAGAAGTATCCGCCGCATCCGAATACTCGCTCGCCTTCTGCCTGGATCAGAATGAATACAAGGGCCGCGTTTCTTTGCAGATGAAAGTGAAGGGGTTTGAGGCCTCGTAACGGGGCTGTGGGCGCATTCCAGAATCAAACGGCTTCGGAACAAATACCTTCTTGAGGTACGACTTTTGACCCACCGGCGCGACCGGTTACAATGGAGTATTCGAAAATGAAAATGTGGGATGGTAGATTCACCAAGGCTACCGATTCTCTGATGGAGGAAATAAACCATTCTCTCCCCATCGACAAGATTTTCGCCGAAGAAGATATCGAAGGCAGCATCGCCTGGGCCGGTGCACTTCGGAAAGCGGGAGCCGTCTCCTCCGAAGACGCCGATGCGATCACAGCCGGCCTTCAACGGCTCCTCCGAAAAGCACGCGAAGGAAAACTGGAGTTTATGCCTTCGGACGAAGACATCCACATGGCAGTCGAACGACTACTGGTGGAAGACATTGGAGAGGCGGGAGCACGCCTCCATACCGGACGGTCCCGAAATGACCAGGTGGCGACCGATTTTCGTCTGTTCCTGAAACGTCGATTGCAGCTTACGCTCACCGAAGTGAATGAGTTGCAGAAAGTGCTCCTGTCGCGGGCGGAGTCCGATCGTTCCTGCATCATATCCGGATATACTCATCTGCAGCAGGCACAACCGGTCAGCCTATCCCATTACTGGCTCAGCTTTTTCTTTGCTCTTGAGCGCGACAAAACGCGACTACGAAATGCAATTGTCGGCGCGGATATCATGCCGCTTGGCTCGGGCGCGCTGGCAGGAAGCGGTTTTGAGGTGGATCGTGAGGGACTGGCAAGGGATCTTGGTTTCTCTCGCATTACTGAGAACAGTATGGATGGTGTCGCGGCACGCGACTTTGTGCTGGAGGCGCTGTCGGCACTGGCCTCACTTGGAATTTTACTGAGCCGGTACGCGGAGGACCTGATACTCTGGTCGTCGCGAGAATTTTCCTACGTGGAACTCGACGACGCCTGGTCGACCGGCTCGAGTATGATGCCACAGAAGAAAAACCCGGACTCGCTCGAGCTTATTCGAAGTAAAGCCGGGCGGTTTCTGGGAAACTACACGCGCTTTGCGGTTACCCTGAAGGGAGTCGGGCTGACCTACTATAAGGATCTTCAGGAAGATAAGGAACCGTTTATCGACAGCGTGCAGCAGATGTCACTTGTTCTGCGGGTGTTTGGGAAGGTTATTGAGACCCTGGCGGTCAACGACGAGCGGGTCGAAGAAATGCGAGACCCTCTTCTTCTGGCAACAGATCTGGCCGACTATCTCTCCCGTAAAGGGGTACCGTTCCGACATGCGCACAAGGTGGTCGGGAAAATTGTGGGGGCATGTCTCAATGACGGCCGACGGCTCACCGATCTGACCCCGGAAGATCTTCGTGCGTTCGACACGCACTTCGAGGACGACGCGGCTGCCGTACTCGACTGGGAAAGCTCACTCAACAACAGAAATGTCGCCGGCGGGACCGGTCCGAAGAGCGTAGAGCGGCAATTGGAGCAAGCACGTCAACGTGTCGATCGATAAACCGGTTTTCCAATGCAACATTCGCGGAAAGACTGTGTCCCCCGCGCTGTTCCTCGCACCAATGGCGGGAGTTACCCATTCAGCATTTCGACGGCTCGTGGCCGATTTTGGTGGATACGGCGCACTGTTCACCGAAATGCTCTCCGGTCCGGCCATTCTTTCCGAAAACAATGAAGTCTCACCATATACCAGATGTCGCCCGACTGAAGGGAAGTTGATCTATCAGTTGCTCCTCAAAAGCGAGGAGAACATCCCCGCCATAGTAGAAAAACTTCGTGCGCTATCGCCGTTCGCGATCGATCTGAACCTGGGATGCCCCGCTCCGCAGATTCGCAAACAGGCGGGCGGTGCCGCCCTGTTTGCCGACTATGAACGTATGGCGCGGGTGCTCGAAGTTCTGCGTAAAAGTTGGGACGGGATTCTGACTGTAAAGTGCCGCCTGGGCGCCGATCGTCCCGGCTGGCGGGAGGAACTGGCACGACGCCTGAGGTGCTTCGAGAGTATCGGAGTGGACGCCGTCTTTGTGCACCCCCGATTTTCGGGAGAAAAACTTCGCCGTCGATCGCGATGGTCGCAGCTCACGTGGATTTGCGAAGAGACATCTCAGCCGATTATCGCCAACGGCGATATCACCGGTCCCGAATCGGAAAACTTTCGCGCGTTTACCGAGGGATTCGTATCGGGCATTATGGTTGGTCGGGCGGCAGTGGTGCGTCCGTGGCTCTTTCGAATGCTCTCCGATTCTCACTTCTTTGAGCCGGACTACCCGGCCGTATGGGAACGCTACTATTCGTATGTTATGGAAGACTTCCCACCGGAAAAGGCGATAGGACGGCTGAAAGAATTCGCCGCCTATTACGCCCGCAATTTCTTCTTCGGCCACGAGCTGTACCGCCGAGTGCAGGGCGCCTCGAGCATCTCCGAACTCCATGCCGCGGCCATGAAATTTCTCCGAAGTGAGCCGAAAACGGTAGCGGTACCCTCTATTGACGGCATCTAGTGCCTGAGGGCGTTTTTTATTCACAATGTTTTGTCGATCCGACGTTCTTGTATTTCAACTGCCCACCGGGGCCACCCTTGACTGCGTGTGGCCGGTACTTCATTGCCGGTCGCGGTTTTTGGCCGTTTTCAGTGTACTCTCCCGGACTGAAGTCCGGGGCACACGGTTGTTGTATAGAATTTTCAAACCCGAATTCGGACGGATTGGACTATTTAGTGCCTGTCCGGAAACTCGCTTTAGTGCCTCGACCGAGCGAGAAAGTGACTGGCGAGGCGTCACAAAGAGGCGTATCCGGCGAGATACGGCGATTTGGGACAACGAAGCCAGGCGCTTTCGCAGCCGGTCGAGGCGCTGAATGGGGTTTTCGGACAGGCACTATTTATCTGACAAATCCACGCTTCACCTTCCCGATCTTTGATCGGGAAAATGCCGAGGTATCCGGCTATGCCGGCTTAGCGGCATAACGTTTCGAACGTTAATTATATTAACGGTATGAACGTTAACAGCGTAAACCAAGCTCTCCTTAGCGGCGAAATCAATCAACAAGGCGTTTTTCCGCATCTGGATTTGCTTAGGCGCGCGCCTGTTGTGTTCAGAACGGATATCGGTCTGCCCAACATACCCGAGGAGCCGGGAATCCTTCTGATTAGAGGTGCTCGCCAGTACGGCAAGAGTACCTGGCTGGAAAGAGTACTCCAAGAATCAATTGAACAGCACGGTGCAGGTTCCGGCCTCTATCTCAATGGAGATGAAATTCGGGATTTTCAAGACTTGATTGAGCAAATCAGGATTTTGCTTTCGCTATTTCCGCCTCACACAAGGG
>CAZEMW010000148.1:0-7427 GCA_964513105.1 uncultured Fibrobacterota bacterium | reverse complement strand
AGATAGGACTGTTTCGACAGACCGGGCAGGGCCGGATTGTATTGAAAGAATCCTCTTCCGGGCACAGCCGTTCCCGCACCACCCATGCCGACAAGACGCGGATTGTTCGCCTCTTCCATCAGTTGAAAGCCGGTGTTGGCAAGATCGGCATTTGCCTCGCCGAAGGTTTGCGCCGTGATACCACTCACAAGAACGGCGATCGTGAAGAACTGCACCGGTTGCATCAGTTTTTTACATTGGTTTGTCATAGGTAACCGCTAGAATGAGTACACGAAATCCAATTGTTGCTCAACACCCGCCCAGATTTTGTGTGTGGATACGGCATAGTTCAAATGCAGTCCATCGATCACCGATGATGCATCGAGAAATATTCCGGCCGTCACGGCCCAGCTAAACGTGTCCCAGAATAATTCGGAGTCGTCGATAAGGTCGGTGTTGAAAGTGAAATCGCTGAGCCCGGCCCGAAGATACAGGCCGTCCCATCCTTGCCATTCCCAACCGTTGTCGATAACTATCTGTTTGTGATACAGGGCTTCCATCCATCCGTCTATCAGATACCCTTCGATATCGCAGTTCCATTTGAATGGACGATTGAGAAGAGATCCCCGCAGTTCGCTTCCAAACACAATGCTTGGCGTCAGTCGATCTTCAAGGGTGATCTGAAATCCGAAATTCTCATCTTCATCGTTTCTTTTCGCGTTGAGCGTTAGACTGGAAAACAGATTCTTAACCACCAGTCCGAATGAGAGTCGCTGATTGTAGCGATAGCTCCCGGCAAGATCGAAACCGACCGGGGTTCCGCCGGTAGAGTATTGCAGTGTGCCGTCGTGCCCGGCAGTCGGCATCGAAAGATAGTGGACATTATAGTTGAGACCAAGCGTCAGCTTTCGTCCGGTCAGGTAACTGAGGCCAATTTTGAAAGCCAACGTCGTGAAACGACCGTCCTCAAGCTTATTCTCATCGGCGTCATACAGATTTGTGAGTGAAAGGTCGCCGCGGTAGAGAAGGGAAAAACCGAGGCCCACTCTCGGCGGAACTTTGAATTCATATGAAGCGAACGCCTCGGTACGACCAAGCATTCTGTACCCCGAGCCGACGACGACGGTCTTTTCATCCTTGAGTACCAGGGTAGCGGGATTTGACCACATGCATAAATATTCCGGTGATGCCGCATTTGCCCCACCCCGTGCAAATACATCGGCCCCAACCGCCGAACGCAAATGGGCTCCGGAGAGCCCGCCAAGCCCTTCGCCCCAAATGGTACCGGTTCCAATCATCACCAGGATGCCGACCAGCGTTACTCGTCGACTCAACGTCCGCGTTCGTCGTACTCTCAATTTTGATTTATTCTCCTGCATGCTGGTACCGATCGTATTAGTTCTTCTTTGCGATAATCGAGTGCCCGGTCAACATTCTTGAATACCGGTGAGCGAGGTCGAAGTGCCAAATATTCGGCCCGGCCGTGTTAGCGTGTTCGGGCAACAATCAGTTTTCCGAATGCTCTGCCGTTTTTGTTGGTTGTGATCTTGAAATAGTACACACCCGGAGCAGCCGGTTTCCCACCGGGAAGGTACCCGTCCCAGTTGTCTTCGGCCCGAACCGTACTTCGTCCGGAACCAACCCCCGCTTTTCGGAACTGATTCGATATTACACGGACGACATGGTCCATGTTCCAGTCGTATACATCAATAGTAACATGGTCGTCCTTGCCCAGATTGTACGCAAAAACAGCCTGGTTGTTACGAGGATTCTCGTTAATAATACTAGGCACGGCGTACACCTCATCGAGCCCTGCTTTTATCGGTTTTTCGCGTCGGATGTATTCAAAGTCGGGCAGTGAGTCCGGAGCAAAGTCTTCGGATGCCGCAAGGATCAGCCCTTCAGTGGTGGCAATCCATAAGGCGGTAGTATCCGTATAAGTGGTATACACGAGATCGGTAATAAAGGGATCGAGCATGTCCAGATCAAGACGAAGTGCGCCGAAACTTCTTCCGTCTTTGAACGGTATCGAACGCGCTTCGGTGCTGTCGTC
The DNA here is from genome assembly GCA_964513105.1 of uncultured Fibrobacterota bacterium. Taxonomy (GTDB): domain Bacteria; phylum Fibrobacterota; class Chitinivibrionia; order Chitinivibrionales; family CAYFVL01; genus CAYFVL01. Next base: position 5,395 of record CAZEMW010000148.1, on the reverse strand, counting down.
CGCGTACAATCTGAGTGTGTTGTCATGAACGACATACAGCAACGAATCGCCAATGAAAGCTATTGCTCGAGGGTCTTGTTCGAGAAACTCACTGCCGACCCACCTTTGATCCTCATCTTTCTCGAATTTGTAGAGCGCCGTGTCACCCTTGGGGTCCACCCTGGTTGCGAAAAAGGTGGCCGAGTCCCGAATCATAACCTGCCCATACTTAACAGGGGGAAGGGTATCCGGGGGCTGCTTCTTGGTATCAACAATCGTAGCGGTATCAGTAATGAGAGTCCAGACGGTGTCTGCAGGCTTAAATTCCCAAAGCGCCTCTTCACAGGCGGCGATGAAGAATGACTCGCCGGCACTCGACTCGGCGAGGTCAAGTCCAACAACACGATGCTCCGGCTTCATGAACTCCTTCAGACCATCACCCACTTGACCAAAACCCAATGCAGTGGTATCTAGTCCCGGGAAAAAAACATGGAAGACGGTATCTTCCTCCGTATGCCTGACAATACCACCATCCTGGTTGGCAAGCCAGAATACCCCTTTGCCGCCGTACGCAATATCGACGGTGCGGAAATCCGGTTGTTTCTCAGGATCGTCAATGTTCGTCGAATATCCCAGGGAGAACGATTTTACACCATGGGAAGTGATCTTCAGGATTTTGTTTTTATAGCTGTTTTCCGACGATCCGAGTGAAATCACTGCTTCGCCGCCACCCTGTTCAAACGCGTAAACGCCCGAGTCGCGAATCTCATCGATGTAGTAACCGTTCCAGGAAAACCCTTCCCGGGTGGCCTGAAATGCATCGTAGGTGAAATTCACCCCCAGAGCAGTTCCCATCCAGAGGGAGTCACCGTTTCCCTGAAGAAACCAGATTTCATTGCTGGTGATCTCTCCGGTTTTCTCAGCTTTCTGAGCAACGGCAGGTGAAAGAACCGGGCCGAGCACTCCTATACCGAATGCAATAACCGCGAGTGTGTCGCGGCCGAAACGCCCGGATAATCTTTTTATTACTTTTTTAGTCTCTCGTGTCAAGAACACGCGCATCCTCGGGTATCTGAAAAGTGAATCGGTCGGCGGGTATATCGGCGTTCAGTTTCGTTTTCTTGAATCGATATCGGGTACGGTTGCCGCTTTTGTCAACAACCTCGATCCGCTTCAGCGTTCCGCGCTGCTTGTCGATATCCACACGGATCGATTTTGCGGGTGCGTTACCCTGAGTATCTTCCGGTTTCCACGAGAGTGTGGCACTTTTCTCGTCCTGATTCTCAACGATGTAGGTAAAATCGTCAAGATATGTCGAGATCACCTGAGAGGGGTGCATTGAAAGATCGACATCGAGAAGGTTCTTAATAATGACCTGTGACGAGTTTTTGCTGTACTGCCAGTAGGTGACGCCGTCACAAACATAGGTGACATTCCCCACTTCCAGACGAAATTTATCTCCGGGCATGAGGTAAAGAGTTCCGTCTTTCTCCTCGGTTTTTTCCCGGACTGCCCAGAAGATCTCCATGTCGAAATCAACTTTGAGTCCGTTTTCCGGCGAGTAGTTCGACCTGATTTGAGATGTCAACCGGTCCGCGTCGGAAACAGCATGTACGGCGGCAAAAAACGTTAGAATGAAGGCTACCGCCGGTAGTATCCTGCTGTATAGTTTCCTTGTGTTCATAGCCTATGATCAACTTTCGTGCTGTCCCATGCAAGCGGTAAGTATAGATGACGGCATACAGCACTGTTCCCGAAACCGTCACAGCTGCGCGAGGTGCTCTTCGAGTTCATCGGGTTTAACCAGGACATCGCGCATCTTGGACCCCTCCTGCGGACCCACAATGCCCGCATCGTGAAGTTCGTCCATTAAGCGCCCCGCTCGGGCATATCCCAGTTTCAAACGACGCTGGAGCAAAGAGGTGGACCCCTGGCCGATAGTAACTATAAGACGAGCCGCTTCTTCGAAACGCTCATCACGGTCTCCATCGTCCGACAGTGAACCGCCACTCTCGGCGTCGGTACCGACCGTATCACCGGTGGCTTCCCCGAAACTTTCAATTCGCTCGACCTCAACATCCTGATTACGAATTGAATCAACGATTGTTTCCATGTCCTGCTCTGAAATGAATGCTCCGTGGAACCGTTCGATATCGGGAGCTCCGTTCCGAAGGAACAGCATATCTCCTCGTCCCAGTAGCTTCTCGGCACCGACATGTCCCAGAATGGTGCGTGAATCGGTGGCCTGAATTGTTCGGAATGCGATTCTTGAAGTCAGGTTGGCTTTGATTGGGCCGGTTATAATATCCACCGAAGGACGTTGTGTGGCTACTATCAGGTGGATACCGACCGCACGCGCAAGCTGAGCGATTCGCTGAATCAATCCCTCAACATCTTTCGATGCCGTCATCATGAGATCGGCCAATTCATCGACCAGGATAACGATGAAGGGGAGTGGCGCATAGTCGATATCCGGGATTATTCCTTCCGGAATCGTCTTCTCCTCGACTTTTGTGTTGAACGAATCAATGTTTCGCGCATGCACTTTCGCCAGCAGACGATACCGACGCATCATTTCCTGAACACCCCACTGCAACGCTCGAACCGCTTCCTTGGATTCGGTCACCACCGGAGACAGCAGGTGCGGTATACCTTCGTAGTAGGACAGCTCGACTTTTTTGGGATCGATCATGATAAGCCGAAGCTCGTCGGGGGTTTTCGTCATCAAGAGACTGCAGATCAGCGAATTGATACATACACTCTTACCCGCCCCGGTCTGGCCTGCTATGAGCAGGTGAGGCATTTTCCGGATGTCCGTGTAGAACGGTGCACCCGAAATTGTCCGGCCAACCACCACCGGAAGCTTCGCTTTCGTTTTCCGGTATGCCTCACTTACCAGGATAGGCTTGAAATGCACCACCTGCATTTCGCGGTTGGGGAGTTCAATACCGACCGCCGCTTTTCCCGGGATGGGCGCTTCGATACGGATTTTTTTGCCTCCAACTGCCAGTGAAAGATCGTCGGTAAGGTTAACCACCTTGCTGATTTTTACCCCCGGCGCCAGCTCGATCTCGTATCGGGTCACGATAGGGCCGGGACACACGTTCACGACCTTTCCCTCAACGCCGAAATTCATCAGGGTCTTTTCAAGAGTCCTGGAATTCAGTTCCAGTTCGTCTCGGTCTATCTGATTCGATATCTGCAGCGGATCGGGAACTATATCCGCTGAGGGAATTTCGTACGGTTTCGATTTTTTCTTCGGCTTTTCCGGTTCCTGCTGTTCGGCCGGTATCTTTTCCAGTATCTCCTCTTGTTCACCGTCATCATCAAGAAGTGACGGATCCACCAGTCCTCCGTCGGCAATATCCCCCTCGTCTTCCGAGTCCTCGACCTCCTCTTCCTCCACCACGTCGTCGTCGGTACTGATTTTGATCGGTTCATTCTGTCGTGCCCGGAACGCCGCCAGTTCGGTATCGACCGGCTTTGTCGTGGCCGAGTCCCGGGAGGAGGACGAATTGTCTTCGGCTTCTTTATCCTTTTCAGTGTCCTTCTTTTTCTTTTCCTTTTTTGTGCGATTTTCTTTGAGGACTTCGGGAGCACCGGACTGCTCCGGTGGGATGGCCGTTGTCGAGCCCGATGCCGTTTGAGCGGCCGGTTTTGGACCGGGGGTAAAAAGCCGTTGCATCAACTGTCGGGAATTGGTGAAAATGGTTGCGCTCTTACCCCGTAACCATTTCCAGGCGGTGAAAAACAGGTCTCGAAGGTTAATGTTGAACCAGACCGCGAGGGTGATTAGTATCGCAAGGCTCAGGAGAAAGTACGGGCCGAAAGGATGAGGACCGAAAACTCGGTGAAGCTGGTAGACAATGCCGTTACCCAGCAGATTTGACGAGACTGCCTCCATGTCGCGAATGACGGTTATGTTGTGAACCGCAAGAAGGGTACAGAACTCAACCAGAAAGAGAATCAGGAAAAGCGTTGGGCGAAGAACAAGCCGAACCCCGCGGAATACCTGCACGCCGACCATGATAACGGTGACGGGAAAGGCAAACGCCGCAATCGGGCCGAAAAACTTAACGAGCCCCCGCGACATCGCCGTGCCAAGCCACGGCCCGAGAATGTTTTCCGATTGGCTTATCAAATACGATATCAGCGCAACGAGTACCATAAATCCCAGGCCCATGAAAAGAAGACCCCAGATTTCGGCGCCAAAATTTCGCGGCGGACTAGCGTTGTTTTCTTTGTCTTTTTTCTTTGCCATGAGCTCTACTCTAGGAAAATCGATTTTTCACACGCATAAAGGGCAAATCGGATTGTTTTCGCCGTCTCCGAGCATTCGGGGTAATCGGTGATTTTCGAATATTCCTCAATAACCCGAGCAGCCTCTTCGGCGCGCTTGAAATTTGCCGCCAACACATCCAGGTAGGTGTCTCTTCGAAGCTCCTCGGGACGATTCTTATCGGCGAATGGGTCGGTGCGCGTATCCCGGTTACGAAGCAGGTCCTGCCGACCAAAAGAAGATTCTACATCCTGCAGCATATGACGCAATTTTTTCAGTTCAATGCACAGCGGGGGAGATGGAGACACAAAACGAACATGCTCCTCAATGACCCGGAGGGCTTCCCGGAGTCGATTGAGATTTGCATCTATCAGTCGTATAACGTGCTCAGTTTCGAGGCCTGCCAAATATACCCTTTTTACACGTCCCCGGAACCCTGTGTCGGTCCCGGAGGAACCGGTGATCCCAAATCGAGAAACAGTTTCGCGTCGCGTTACCTGAATGGTTGTATCCCAAGGCACCGGCGTCGCTTTGCAGGTTCACAAATGAAGTCCTGATTAACATAAAATATACGTATTGTAACAGAATGATCTCAGTTATTTTGATCTCCCGCAATCCGGAAGTGGAATGGAGACAATCCAGGCCGAGGATGACTCCATTCTCATTGTTTTTCGGGCGAAATTGAGAGCTTTTGCCCATTCAGTTCGGCGAGCCGGAAGGTTCTCGTGTCGTCGGTCGAATTTCTTCGATTGATTCCGATACCTCACTCCGGCGATGTATTTTACATCTCTGAACAGCGAAATGCCGGCCGGAGCTCGCCGGTATCCGACAAGGCTAATCCAGAGGGAAAACCAAAATGTACATAGTCTCCACCGAAGCGAGTTTCTGTGCCGCACATCGCCTTCGCAACTATGAAGGCCCGTGTGAGAACTTACACGGCCATAACTGGCTGGTCCGTGCGCACGTGAAATGCTCAAAGCTGGATGAAATCGGAATAGGTATTGACTTCAAGCAACTCCGCGCCGCCCTTCGAGACGTTTTGGAACCGTTTGATCACGGCGATCTCAATGATGTCCTCGGCGAGCGGAATCCGTCTTCCGAAAACCTGGCTTATGTCATTTTATGTGAATTGAAATG
>CAZEMW010000147.1:0-7450 GCA_964513105.1 uncultured Fibrobacterota bacterium | reverse complement strand
GTATGGTACAATAATGTCCGATTAGAAAAATCGGCACAATAAGGTTTCCGCACGGTTGCGATAGAATTTATATTACAACGTTTGTCGCACGGAGCGACCGGTACCAACTCGCCACAAACCGGCATTTGGTATTTGAAACCAACCCCTGGGTGTGCAGTTGTGTTTTGGCCGCAATTTCCCACCACCCCCTTTGCGCACGGTCCGACGATCACGTATGCCATATTCATAAATTTTCGGGAGATGCTTCATGGAACGCAGAATCGCTGAGCTGACCGACCAGGTTTACAAGGAAGGTGTCGCGAAGGGCGAGGAGGAAGCGAAAAGGATTACCGACGAGGCGAATAAAAAAGCCGAATCGATCATCGCCAAAGCAAAAAGCGATGCCGAGAAAATCCTTTCCGACGCCAACACCCAGGCCGAAGAACTCAAACGCAATGTTGAATCCGAAATCTCTTTGTCCGGCAAGAAGGCGGTAAACGCGATCAAGCAACAGATAATGGATTTGCTGTCCGCCAAGGTGATCGATCAGCCGATGGGCGATACGTTGTCGGATCCCGCGGTCCTGAAAGATCTGGTTTTGACGGTAGCTCAGAACTGGAAAGCACAGGAAGGGCAGATTCCTTCACTTGAAGTGCTTCTTCCCGCCTCAAAAAAAGAGGAAATGCAGAAATCTCTGCAAACTGCTCTTCAGAAGACACTCAAGAACGGCGTTACGGTTACTTTCAGCAGAAATGTGAAAAAGGGATTTCAGATCGGTCCGGCCGACGGCTCTTACAAACTGAGTTTGACCGACGACGATTTCAGTGAGTTTTTCAAAGAATATCTTCGACCGAAGACCCGTTCGTACCTTTTCGGCGAGTAATCCATGGCAAAAAGCTACTACTATCTGGTCGCCGGGCTACCCGACCTGATTCTCGACGGCGGAAAACGCCCGGTACCGCCTGCCGAGTTCTGTGACGACCTCTCTGAGCAGATTGAGCCCGAAGATCGGGCGCTGGTGAAGCTGTTTCGACATCCGGCGGACAATTACAATCTGGCTTCAATGCTCGACAAAGACGACGCTCCGTTCGATCAGTTCGGCAACTACAGTGCTGAGGAGCTTGAGGGCTTTGTCCGGTTTCCCGATGATGCTCCCGACTACATGCGCGAATTTCTCGAGGCACACAAAGAAGGGAAGATGCTTTTTCCCGGATACACCACCGAGGATCAGTTGAGTTCTCTGTTCTACTTTGAGATGTTCAACCACCCGAACGAGTTCGTTCGAGACTGGTTTGCATTCGACCTCAACCTTCGCAATGTCATGGTCGGGCTGAACTGCCGAAGCATGGAGGGAAAAGCCGATCTCGAAGTCTTCTCGCCCGAGCACAGAATTGTGACCCGAAACGATGTTGCCCAGATTGTTATCAAGAGCAATGCGCCGGATTTTTCTCTCAGCCAGTCGTTTCCCTGGATTGAGCAGTTGGTGGCATTGGATGAGACCGGTCCGGAAGATCTGGAAAAAACGGTCGATTCGATTCGCTGGGACATGCTGGATGAGCTAACGGTTTTCAGCTATTTCGGGATCGAAGCGCTCCTCGCATTCTGCGTAAAGCTCAGAATCGTGGATCGGTGGTTCAAATTGAATCCGAAAGACGGAAAAGCAAAGCTGGACAGACTGGTTAATGAACTTGTTTCGGGGTTCCAGGTTGCGGAGGAATTCTAAATTGAGACACGCTCTCCTCGGAGTTCGATCATCAAGTTTTCCCGTTTTCGAAGTACCCCCGTGTGTCGGAACCGGAGAGTTCGTCGACGGGGAACCTGAACAGAAAATGAATCTACTATAAAGTCTCCCGGCTTACAGGTGGAGGATAGAATGAGCACGAAAGGCAAAGTTGTTGGAATCGTCTCGAACCTCGTGACAATCGAGGTCGACGGGCCGGTCGGTCAGAACGAAATCTGCTATATCGATCTGGGCGGCGTGAAACTTATGGCCGAGGTGATTAAGATCACCGGTAATCGGGCCTTTGTTCAGGTGTTTGAGAGCACCCGCGGTCTGAATGTCGGATGTGAGGCGGAATTCACCGGTCACATGCTCGAAGCAACGCTCGGGCCGGGCATGCTGTCGAGAAACTATGACGGTCTGCAGAACGATCTTGATAAGATGGAAAACACGTTTCTGCAGCGCGGTGAGTACACGACTTCGGTCGATGAGGAAAAGGAATGGCATTTCAAGCCGCTTGTCGCCGCCGGCGATCAGGTCAAAGCCGCCGACTGGATCGGTGAGGTGCAGGAAGGCTGGATTCCGCACAAAATCATGGTGCCGTTCAACTATAAAGGCAACGCAACCGTCAAATCAATTGTGGCGGAAGGCGACTACAGCGCGTCGGACACCGTTGCGGTTCTGGTCGACGAAGAAGGTAATGAGCGAAGTCTGAATATGCTCATGCGCTGGCCGGTAAAAGTCGAGGTCGGCGGATACAACGACAAACCGCGTCCGTACAAGATCCTTGAAACGGGTGTACGAACGATCGACACGCTGAACCCGATGATGGAAGGCGGCACCGGATTCATTCCCGGACCGTTCGGCTGTGGAAAAACAGTGCTTCAACATATCATCTCTAAGCACGCCGAAGCCGACTTGATCATTGTGGTGGCCTGCGGTGAACGAGCGAACGAGGTGGTGGAAATCTTCGCCGAATTCCCTGAACTCGACGACCCCCGCACCGGTCGAAAACTGATGGAACGTACCATCATAATCTGTAATACCTCGAACATGCCGGTTGCCGCCCGTGAGGCGTCGGTGTACACCGGAATGACCATCGCCGAGTACTACCGTATGATGGGGCTCAAGGTACTGCTTCTTGCGGACTCGACATCGCGGTGGGCGCAGGCGCTTCGTGAGATGTCCAACCGAATGGAAGAGCTCCCCGGCCCCGACGCCTTCCCGATGGACCTTCCGGCAATTGTGGCCAATTTCTATTCGCGTGCGGGATTTGTCAATCTGAGCAACGGTAATTCCGGATCGATCACCTTTATTGGAACGGTATCTCCTGCCGGTGGTAACCTGAAAGAGCCGGTTACCGAGTCCACAAAGAAAGCGGCGCGGTGTTTCTACGCACTCGCACAGCCGCGTGCCGACAGTAAACGATATCCGGCGATCGACCCGATTGACAGTTATTCCAAATATCTCGAGTACAACGAAGTCATGGAATACATGGACGAGAAGGTGGAGAGCGGCTGGGTGGACAAGGTCCAGACCCTGAAAGACATCCTTCTTCGCGGTAAAGAGGCACACGATCAGATCAACATTCTTGGTGATGACGGTGTCCCGCTGGAGTACCATATCATCTTCAACAAATCGGAAATCGTTGACTTCGTGATTTTGCAGCAGGATGCGTTCGACAAAGTCGATGCCGCTACCCCGCTGGAACGTCAGAAGTACATGGTAAACAAAGTACTGGACATTTGCAATTCTCCGTTCGATTTCGAAGGTTTCGAAGAGATCAACAACTACTTCAAACGCGTAATCAACGTACTTCGACAGATGAACTACCAGGAATTCAAGAACGACCGTTTCAACGAGTTGGAAAAAGAACTCGAAGGAGTTCTGAAGGAAAAACGTCGACAAGACCTTGAATCGTCCGAGCTTCAGGCCGCCGGGGCGAATGACGAAAGGAGTGAAGGCTAATGAGGACGAAGGCCTTTCAGAAGATCTACACCAAGATCGAAAACATCACCAAAGCCACATGCGTGGTTGAGGCCGAGGGCATTTCTAACGAGGAAATGGCGTATGTCGACGGCCGTCCGGCTCAGGTCGTGAAAATCAACGGGAAGCAGATTACTCTGCAGCTTTTCCCGGGGACCCAAGGTGTTGCGACAAACGCCGAGGTGGTGTTTACCGGCAAACCACCCACACTGAAGGTCGGACAGGATCTTCGTGGACGGTTCTTTAATGCCTATGGCGAACCGATCGACGGCGGCCCCGCGGTTGAAGGTGAGGAGCGGGAAATCGGCGGACCGTCGGTCAACCCGGTACATCGCAAACAGCCTTCGGAGCTTATCGCGACCGGTATTGCGGGTATCGACTTGAACAATACCCTGGTGACCGGGCAGAAAATTCCGTTCTTTGCCGATCCGGACCAGCCGTTCAACCAGGTTATGGGTGACGTGGCGCTTCGTGCGCAGGCCGACGTTATCGTTCTGGGCGGGATGGGGATGTCGAACGACGATTATCTCTACTATAAATCGCTGTTTAACAACGCCGGTGCTCTCGATCGCATTGTCAGTTTCATGAACACCACCGAAAACCCGCCGGTCGAGCGTCTTCTCGTACCGGATATGTGTCTGACAGCCGCGGAGTACTTCGCGACCGAGCACAACATGAAAGTGCTCTGCCTGTTGACCGACATGACGCTGTTTGCGGACGCACTCAGTATCGTGTCCAACCGTATGGACCAGATCCCGTCGAAAGACAGTATGCCCGGTTCTCTCTACAGTGACCTGGCGAAAATCTACGAAAAGGCGGCACAGTTCCCCAACGGTGGATCGATCACGATTATCGCGGTCACCACCTTGAGTGGTGGGGATATTACGCATGCGATTCCCGATAACACGGGGTATATCACCGAAGGTCAGTTGTATCTGCGTCGTGATACCGATATCGGTAAAGTCATTGTCGACCCGTTCCGCAGTCTGTCCCGACTGAAGCAGTTGGTGATAGGAAAGAAAACGCGTGAAGATCACCCGCAGGTAATGAATGCGTGTGTTCGTCTTTATGCCGACGCGGCCAACGCGAGAACGAAACAGGAAAACGGATTCGATCTCACCGACTACGACCAGCGCTGCCTCGATTATGCGAAAGACTATTCCCGCGAGCTTCTGGCTATCGACATTAATGTCGAGGTGGACAAAATGCTCGACACTGCCTGGGAATTGTTCTCGAAGTACTTCTCTCGGGAAGAAGTTGCGATCAAGCAGGAACTCATGGCGAAGTACTGGAAAGACTAGGTCGGTAAAGCCGGAAGACCAGGGGTCAAAACACAAAGATCAAGCAGAGCATTCTCTTTGTGGACGGATAGTACACCGGGAAACGGGTGCGTCATCGGACAAAGAGTTTTGAACGCGGATCGAAGCGATCCGCCCGGTTGCTGGGAGGAAACGAACTGTGGCAATAAAGTTTCAATTCAATAAGACCTTTCTACAGCAGTTGCAGCGTGAGCTGAAGGTGCGGGAAAAGGCCTTGCCGACGCTTCAGGCCAAAGAAGCGGCTCTGCGGCTGGAGGTAAAAGCCGCGAAAGCCGAGGCCGACGAAGCGAACGAAGGTCTCAAGCGGTTGGAGGCGGAACTGGAACCAACCTACCGCATGTGGACGGAATTCCCCGAGGGACTACTGAGCATACACGATGTAACGCTTACGGTTAAAATGATTGCCGGTGTGAAAACACCGGTTCTTCAGGGCATCCAATTCAAGATTAAACCGTTCAGTCTTTTCAACCGTCCGGCCTGGATTCCAAAGGGCATCGAACGGTTGAAACAGTTTGCCGATTTGCGAATACGTCGGGAGATTGCTCAGAAAAAGACACAGATTCTAGAGTACGCGCGTAAGAAAACCACTCAGAAGGTTAATCTGTACGAAAAAGTCCAGATACCAGAGTATCGTGCGGCCATTTTGAAGATCAAGCGGTTCATGGAAGATGAGGACAACCTTGCGAAATCCTCACAGAAAATTCTGAAAGCACGAATGGCGGAGGCGGAGGCGGCATGATTACTCCTATGAAGAAGCTGACGCTGCTTCTTTTCCATAGAAAAAAGGAACAGTTCCTGCAATCCCTTCGGGATATCGGGGTGGTCCATGTACAGGAAAACTCTGAAGCCATGTCGGACAACCTGCGTTCGGCAATGGATGATCTTCGTGAGGCGGAAAGAACCTACGGGGGCCTTCGTCGGTTCGCCGCGACTCACAAGCTGGACGTCGCTCAGGAGGGGGGCGGCGATGCCAAAGAGGTCATGGCGAAATACGAAGACGTTATGCTTCGTCGTGAGAAGCTGGAACAGAAAATAACGGTTCTTCAGAAGGATGTTGCCGCGCTTGAGCCGTGGGGGGAGTTTTCCTGGGACCGGGTTCACCAGTTGCGGGATTCTGGGATTCAGGTTCGTTTTTTCACCACCAGCACGAAAAAGTTCGCCGGTGTGGACAAAGACAAGCTTCCTCTCGAGGTGATTGCCACGGTCGGTTCTACCGTATATTTCGTGGTTGTCACGCGTGACGGTGAGCTTGACATTCCCGCAGACGAGATCACGCTTCCCCGGCATTCGCTGAATGAGGCGCTTGATTCGCTTGCCGGGTACCGCCGTCAGTTGAGCGAACTCGACGGAGAGTTGGGCGAGTTGGTCAAGAAGACCGGTATCCTTGAAGACTACATGCTGAAGCGTGGAGCCGAACGGGATTTCGAAGGTGCTCGGCTGAGTTTCGAAGAAGGTGCGAAGGGAAGTATCCTTGCGCTTACCGGTTTTGTTCCGATCGATGTAGAGCAGAAACTTACGAAGTTTCTCGATGACCATGAGATCTGGTACGAGCTTTCCGAACCGCTCAAGCACGATGCGGTTCCGGTAAAACTGAAGAACCCCAAATCGGCGATGCTTTTCAAGCCGATTCTGGACCTCTATTCGCTTCCGAGTTATTTCGAAATCGATCCTACCGCGTTCGTGGCACCGTTCTTTGCGATCTTTTTCGGACTATGCCTCGGTGATCTGGGATACGGGCTCCTTCTTATTATACTATCGCTCGTCGGGATGGCGACCTTCAAGCCGAAGATGAAGCCGTTTATGCAGCTCGGAGTGATTCTGGGAATCTGTACCGGACTCGCCGGCCTGGCGTTAAACTCATTTTTCGGCGCGCCGATTTTCGACATGGCAGGCAGCGAAGGTTTTGTTCCCGGCGGACAGGCAGTCGCAATGCTCTCGCCGGTCGATACTGAGACGGGGACATATTTTCCTGCTATGCCGTTTTCGGTGTACATCGGATTGATCCAACTGCTTCTCGGCATGGGCATGAGGATATACAGTGAATCGCGAGACGGTAACCTTTCCGACATATTTTCCCCGCTGGCATCATTCATAATTGTGCCCGGGATTGCGGTCATAATGGCCAGAATCGACTTTCTGGATATGGGGAAGTTGAGCCTCAGCGGTTTTGATCTCGGCGGTATGGTCGCCGCGGTACCAATGCCTGTAGCGTTGATACTTATTGCGGTAGGGTTTCTGCTGATCGTTTTCGACAACTTGTTCGTAAAGAAGATATCCTCGGCGTTTCTGCGCCCCGTGTTAATCTTCTGGGATGCGTATAATTTCGCCAGCGGCCTTATGAGTACCTCGTTGTCGTACCTTCGTCTGTTCGCCCTGGGGCTTGCGGGCGGTCTGCTTGGTGCGGCGTTCAATCAGATAGCATTCATGCTTATCACCAACGAGCGGG
>CAZEMW010000146.1:5265-7455 GCA_964513105.1 uncultured Fibrobacterota bacterium | reverse complement strand
GCATTGTTGTAGGTAGGGATGAGCACACAGACTCGAGTATCCGGAATCTGCTGAGGAGAAGTGGACGGGGTGGAACAGTTGCCGTTTGGGGTCACCACGACCTCTTGGGGCGCTTATCGATAACTTTCATCTTCTTGCGGCTATTGCCCCGAAGCGAATCAATGGTGGCGCTGTTTGAGACCAATACCGGAAAACTCACCCGCGCGCGGCTTCGAAGATGCTCGGCGATGGATGGAATATTTGCCGGTGCCGTCGCGGCATGAATGGTAACCTGATCGGCCAGGCTCTCGTCCCCTTCGAGCACCAGAACGTAGTCATTTATGCAATGAAGTTCATCTAGTGCATTTGTGATCGTCAGCGGAAACAGGGTTGTTCCGCGAACCTTAATCATCTGCGATTTCCGGGCGAGAATCGGTCCAAGCCGCGGAGAGTTACGTCCGCAACTGCATTGCCCGGACATCTTGAACGTGATGTCCCCGGTTCGATACCGCAGGAGCGGCATACCCTCAACCCCAAGCGGTGTTGCGACCAATTCGCCCGGCTCGCCGTCCTCGACCGGTACTCCGTTCTCATCGAGGACTTCGGTGTACACGAGCTCCGGGTGAGCATGACCGCCTGCCTGCGCGGTGCATTCACAGTAGGCAACCGACAACTCGGTGTTCCCGTAGGTGGAATACACCGAGGCCCCCCAGGTCTCCTGAATTTCTTCGCCAATTGCGTTTAATTGCATTTCCCGGGTACGGATACTCTCGCCGATGCAGAAGATTTTTTTGACCGAAGAGTTGCGGGTGTCAAACCCTTTCGCACGAAGCTCTGCCCCCAGTCTTCGAATGAATGACGGTACCCCCACGAGAACCGTGGGGTGAAGCAGTTCCAGGTAATATCGCTGCATCTCCATGGGCAGTACCCCGACACGGCTGGTGTTTGCGCCAAGAAGAGACAGGCCTCGGTAATAGGCGGTCCCCGCAATAAAAAGGCGGTCAAGGCTCACCAGCAGTTGTGCGTGATCGTTTGCGGTGACTCCGGCCGAATGGAACGACAAGGCCTCATTGAATGCCAGACGATCGAGGTCGTTTTTGGTCATTCCAAAAATGAGTGGTTTCCCGGTTGATCCGCTCGTCACTACGGTCTCAACTATCTGCTCGGGAGCAACGGCCGTGAATCGATCGGGCCGACTGGTAACCGTATTCTTGTCGGTAAGCGGAAGTTTTCTCAAAGCGTCAAGAGTTGAGATGTCTTCGACATTGTATCCGTCAAGAGATTCACAGTAGTACGGAGAGACCTCTTTGAGGTGTTTTGCATGATTGCGTACCGCACGAATACCTCTGGCTTCAATCTCGTCGCCGGACCGAAATTCCCATGATAACTCAGGCCTAAAATCCAACTATTATTCCTCCCACCACAAAGAACGGCAACTGGTAAATCGCTGTCGGTTCACTACGCCTGTCGGAATAAATGTTGATCCAGATATTCCGACGGTTATACACGTTCTGAAAGTCAAAATAGTAAATCAGGTGCAAAAGGCCAAATCCGTATCGGCGCTCAAACCGCATGTCGAGGCGGTGGTAGGCCGGATAGCGTGTACCGTTCAGCTCATCCGCGGTATTTGTTCGCCATCGTCTGAATTCGGCATCGTATTCGGGGGCGGTATACGGTCGGCCGCCCAGGTACCGGAATTTTCCCGATAATTCGATACGGTCGGCAACCGGCATGATCGGAGAGAGAATCCGAAACCAGAGCTTCTCCCGAAGGTTTTCATACCATTGGCGGTCGAGCAGTTCGAATTTCATGCCGCCCGTAAGTGTCACGTTGTGCTGGAAATCGTAATCCGCCGGGTACCATTCGCCCTTGTGCGCCGGCCGTGGATCGTTCCTCAATGACCGTGAAAAGGAGTACGCGGTGGAATAGAAAAACATATCAGTGAGTTTTTTCTGGACAAATACTTCGATACCCGCCGCGCGGCCGGTGCCCGTGCTCAACAACGCATCCGATTCGTCATACGGATCAGGGGTAAGGAGAGAGGAGTCGACGGTCAGATGGGCGTACTGCTTGTAAAAAGCTTCTATAGTGGTCTTCACTCCAAGGGGATCTATGAAATACTCGACTCCCAGAATCCCGGTCGTTGCTCGCTTCGGCTCCAGGTCTTTATTCGAAGCCGCCGCAACAAGTGCCGCATAGTCGGGTTGTTGA
>CAZEMW010000146.1:0-5255 GCA_964513105.1 uncultured Fibrobacterota bacterium | reverse complement strand
TTGATGCTGTACTCCGAACGCGGCGGTAAAATCGAAACCGGGGAGAATCGGGACAACCGTGCTGAGGCGGGGAGACACGGTCAGACTCGAATTGTAGCTGAAGCCGTCGACCCGGCAGCCGGGAATGAGGCGGAATCGGTCGAACAGGTGGAATACGCCGGAAATGTAGGCTCCGTATTCATACGCCTGCTCGTCGGCTTTCGCGTCCTCCCGGTATATAACGGGATTGCCGGCTGCGTCGGTTACCACACTGCCGGAATCGGGCGCACCGCCGTCGGGAGGTACCGTGTACCTTCTGAGCGTATCGGGTTCGGCGGCAATATCGATCTCAAAGTCGTCACGCTGAACATATGCGCCGAACAACAGGCGGTCTTTGTCCTTCAGATTCAACGCATTCTGCAGTTTAACGCTCTGCTCGCGTTCGATAGACGCGTTGGTGAAACCGGTATCGCCCGGTGAAGGCGTGTAGTTCAGCCTGTCGTAGGAGTTTCCGGTTGCGCCGATGGTGAGAACCGTGGAATATCGATCGTTCCAGTACGCGTCCCACGAACCCCCCGTAGCGTAAACCGTTCCCCCCGATTCAATTATGTCGTAATCTACGCCGGCTTCTTCAATGGCGTTGTCAATGGTGAACGAGTTTCTTCCGTAAATAAGATTTGCATAGAGCTTGTGTCCGGCAATCTGTTGTGACAATTTGGATTGCATTCCCCAGAACCTCGGCAACGCCTGGATTTCGGCCACACGATCGATAACATCGAAGTAGCTCTTGTGGCCCGAGGCCATGAACGTGGCGTTTTCCCAGAGTGGCCCCTCGGCATGACCACCGATACCGGACAAGCCGAGATCAAGACCTCCCAGTAGTATCGCATCGTTTCCGTCCCGTAGCCGAACGTCGAGAACCGACGACGCCTTTCCCCCATACTGCGCCGGAGGGGCTCCCGCATTGAATGTCAATCCCTTCACCAGCAGAGGATTGATTAGCGATACCACTCCGCCACCGGAGCCCTGATCGGCAAAGTGGTTTGCATTGGGTATCTCAATGTTGTCCATTATGAGAAGATTCTCGCCGGGGGAGCCGCCTCTGACAATCACTTCGTTTACATTGTCGCCGCCCGATGAAACGCTGGGAAGGTTCTGGACGGCACGTTGTACGTCGAGCAGTGCCCCGGGTGTACGAAGAATTTCGTCAAAATTCATGATCTTGGTCGATGTCGACATGTCGGGGGCCCGCTGAAACGAAGTCGCCCGAACTACCATTTTGTCGAGTTCCGCAATGCGGGGAACCAGTTCTACATCGATCCGTTTGGCACGCTCTCCCGAAATGTATACGTCGTTGCGGGAGTGTGGTTCGAACCCGTTTTTCAGAAATGTAAGGGTATATGTCCCGGGATCAATCGTCTCAAACACGTATTCGCCGTCTTCATCGGTAACCGTGGATTTTTCGGTCTTCTCGATTTCAACAAAGACATCACCCAGGGGCTGCATAGACTGGCCGTCAAGTACAACCCCGCGAATTGATCCGGCATACGGAGCTGCTGTCGCTACAATCAGGGTGAGCAGAATTGCGGTAAGGCGTTTTGTTCGTTCGACGTCGAGAAGGCGGTGCATCGTAGTTGTTCTAATCCTGTAATAATCTGAATTTCGTATTCCGGACCGTAGTGGGACAATATCTAAAATACATGCTGAACGGAGCAGAAAAACTATCCGACCTCGGCCAGCACCTCGCGGAGGTCGTCTACAACCATGTCCATGGTCTGGTATCGGTCCGCAAGATCACTCATACATTTGTAGATTATTTCGCCGAGTTTGTCAAACCCTTCGGGTGGGGTGCGATAGGTAGGTTTCCGCTTGGCGAGAGTGACCAGATTAGATTTTGTCACCGCCTTTTTCACCTTCGGGTGACTGCCGAACAGCAGTTCGTATGCCACCACTCCAAAACTGTAGATATCGGTGCGCTGATCCAGCGTTTTCGGGGCGAAAACCTGTTCGGGCGACATGTAGTATTGAGATCCGATAATAATGCCGTCATACTTCTCCGTGTAAGATTTGATCCATCGGACCGTTCCGAAATCCCCCAATTTGACCCCGATATCGGGAACTCCGTCTCGTTCGTAACAGGTGTCGGGATCAAATTTCTCCGGCTCAAACCCAATCTTGAATAGAATGTTTTCCGGTTTGATATCTCGGTGAAAAACCCCTTCGGCGTGAACATTTTGTATGATTGAGGCAATCTTGGTAAGAAGGGCGGTCTTGAAAATCAGGTTTTTGCGCGAGTTTTCGGCGACCCGGCATTCGTTGAGGAGGCTCCGAAGAGTATCTCCCATTCGTTCCATGAGAATAAAATGGTATCCGTATTTCGTGTGGAATTCGCCATGGTCATACACATGCACGACACCTTTTGCGACCGGTTCGGAAAGGTTTTTCGACAGATGCCATTGGACATACGATTCATTGGTGAAACGTTTCTTAAAATCTTTTATACGCATCTGCTCAATATCCAGAGTATGGCCGGGACCCTTTCGGGGCTTAAGCAGGTCGCTTCGAAGAATCTTGACCGCGAAGTCATTAACCCCTTCATAGCTCGACCACGCGGTGAAAACGTGCGCGAATCCCCCTGTTCCGATATGATCCTGAAAAACTATCGGCGGCTTGTGGTACACAAAAGCCGCCCGGGCTTCCTCAATGTACTTCTGAAGACCGGCTTTTGTGATCCGTCGTTCGACTATGTCGAAATTTATAGGAAGGGACTGTCCGATTTTCGACATTATGTCGTCGATGGACTGGTACCCCTTCATGATGCCTGTTTTTATCATTGCAAGCTCTATGCAGGACTGTTAAAATCGACCCCGCGTTATTATAGCCATAGTCGTGCATGCCGGTCAATCTGAACCGCATTTCTGCGACAGGTTTCGACGCTTCATAATTGTTGCCGGCAACTTACGGTGCCGGAATATGAGAAACGGCCGTCGAGACTCACCTGTTCACCGGTTTTCATCGGAGAAACAGTGCTTCTCATCCGAGGTGAAAGGGGGTGTGGGGGGGTGAGGTTTTCCCGCTCGATAACGTAATCGGTGTTTGTCCGAGAATCCTCGAAAACGGACACCGGGCGGCTACTGCGAAGTGCTCTCCGCAGCAGCCGCCCGGCTGACTGGTGCCTGCCCGAAAACCCTCGAAAACACCCCGTTCATCGAGTCCCGAATCAGCTTCGGGAAGATGAACCCGTCGATTGGGGCCGAAAAAGGGCATCTTCCCGATTGAAATCGGGACTCGATGTCCATTTTCGGGAGTTTCCGGACAGGCACTAACTACAGGCCGCATGCCTCAACAAGAGTATCCACGGTGGTCAGTCCCAGGCAGGTCACGCGATCGGCACCACCGTAATAGATCTTGATCTCGCCGTCGGGTTCCGCAATTGCGCCGCACGGAAACACTACCGTCGGTACCAGTCCCTGAATTTCGTACTGTTCCTCGGGAACCAGAATCGGGGTTTTGGCGGTCCCAATTATTTTCGATGGATCATCACGATCCAGCACCATGGCTCCGGCGGTATAGATCAAAGTGCGTGCGGCGGGCATAACGCAATGGGTGATGCAGAGCCAGCCTTTTGATGTCTCGATTGGCGGTGCACCGGCACCGATCCCGCCCGCCCCGAAATTCATGAACGAATCGGGCCCCGCGATCCTCTCCGCCTTTCCCCAGAAAATGAGATCCGGACTGTATTTGATCCATATACCGCCGTTTCCTCCGCCGTTGGTACCCATGTTCGGGCGATCGAGTACGGCGTACAAACCATTGATCTTTCTGGGAAAGTAGACGGTGTTGCGGTGATCCGGGATTCCCTGGTAATCAATGAATTCCCAGCTCTCCGTCTCATCGGTGCTTCGAAACGTTGCGATTCGACACCCCCGGCTGCCGTGACACGCGATGGTCATCAGCAACTCGTCCGAATCCTCAATTCGAGTAATACGGGGATCATAGATCACCGAATCGGTATATTTGCGCCATTTGTCGCTATCCGGCAGCGACATTGGAGCAGGACGTGCCGTGAAGTTGACGCCGTCGGGAGAATCAAGCCACCAGATGGTGGTCCGCTGATTGTAGTAGTTCACGCGGGCCGCCATTGCGTAAGTACCGTCTTTTTTCTTGATGCACCCCGAATTGTAAGACCCTTCGAGCTTCTCCGGGAACATGTCTCGGGTCACGATCGGGTTTTTAGCGTGTCGGGTTACAATATCCAGACTCATATTTCCTCCCATTCAGGCCGGCATAGCCGGAAGATCAAAGATCAAAGAATAAAGATCAAAGAATAAAGAATAAAGATCAGACTTCGTCCCGCAGTGGCGGGATCAGCCACCAAACAGATAAGTCCTTTGTCTGACAAATAATACGCTAAAACCCGTGCCGCAGTGCAGCGCATCGCAATAAGCGCGGTACGGCGCTTCGACCAGTCACCAAACAGAATGCACTTTGTAGACAAGTGTTACACAAAAGGACCTGTATTGGATGAAAATAGCACACGGACTCAATGGAGTGCGTCTCTTTTTGCTTCGGCGTTTCCCAATTCAGGTCGAGGTGCTGTTTCGTTGCACCGCAAACGACGCTGCGGCACTATATTATCCTATCGGGAGCGGAAACGATTTCACCCGATTCGGATTATCTTTCTTTGGAGGATTGAAGTCTATGTACAGAACCCTTTCAGTCGCAGTGCTTGCAGCTATGGCGGCAGTTGCCGATGTAACTATCGATTCCGACGGAGTTTTCTTCGATACGATCAAAGTGATGGGCACTGAAACGATGCAGATCCGTTCCGCTTCGGTGGCGTTTCAAGGGAAGATTGATCATTCCTTCGGAAACGCCAAACTGACCACGGTTCTGGACGGGGGATCGAAACTCCTGTTCCAACCCGAAGCGGTGATCGACAATAATATGCGCGACGGCGTCAATGCACGCCCAATGTCCTTCAAGGGCTCGGGGACAGTGGATACGATAGCGCACGATGTGGAGTTCGACGCCGACCATACCGGGTTCGATACCTCATTGACCTGGGAAGAGCAGGTGTGGGCGCCCGATCAGTGGCATGCGGAAGGCTTTTCAAGTGCTTACTATTCAAATCTTACACTCATTACCAACCATTCTCGGAATCTTGCATCAATACACAAACGGACCCCGGCCGGAGGAGATACCACATACACCCATCATGGATTGATGTTTTTCGAAAAAACAACCGAGTCGTCCCGTGCGATATGGCATGTACA
>CAZEMW010000145.1:6733-7484 GCA_964513105.1 uncultured Fibrobacterota bacterium | reverse complement strand
CTGGCCGGAAGATCAGATTTCGATGCCGCTCAGTCACCGAAGGGTCAAATGTCAAAAGCAAGGGGTAAACAGATATTTCTTTTGTCTGACAATGAGTCTAACCAGAACGGCAACCCGGCGAATCTACTCATGAGAGAATCCGAAGGAGTTTTTGTTGATGAGATCGTGAAAAAGGCGCTGGCCGCTTGTGAAAAGCTCCCGGCTTCCGGCGGGTATTTGCAATACTGCGACCAATTGAGAGATCTTCAGGAGCGTCTCACCCACGGAACGCTCCGCCTCGCGGTGCTCGGTCAGTTCAATCGCGGAAAAAGCACGTTCATCAATGCCCTCCTGGGCATGCCGATTCTCCCCGTTTCCGTACTCCCAATCACGTCTGTTCCGACCGAAATACGGCATGGTGCGACCATGCGATGCACGGTTCGATTCTCTCACGAAAGGCGAGAGGTAGTCGCGGAGTCTTCAATTGAGAAGATTCGTGACACTCTGATACAGTACGTTGCCGAGGAGAACAATCCAGGTAATAGAGAGAGGGTCGCGCGGGTAATTGTAGAATGCAACAGTCGCCTTCTTCACCACGGTACGGTACTGGTCGATACGCCCGGGTTCGGCTCAACGCATCGTCACAACACCAGGACCGCGCTGGAGCTGCTGACCAATTGTGACGCCGCCATGTTTCTACTTTCCGCGGACCTTCCCATCACCGAAATAGAAGTTGACTTCTTACGGCAAGTGCAAACACAGGTTCCCGAGA
>CAZEMW010000145.1:0-6723 GCA_964513105.1 uncultured Fibrobacterota bacterium | reverse complement strand
ATATTCTTCATTTTCAATAAGGTCGATCTCCTTTCCGGAGAAGAAAAGGACCAGACAATTTCTTTCGTAAGAAAAGTCTTATCCGCGGAGCTTCAATTCGACCAGACCGTTCCCTTTTTTACGGTTTCGGCTGCAGCGGCGGCTCAGAGGGGTGTTAGTGATGCGGTTCGAAAAAAGAGTGGTGTTACCAATGTTGAGCACCACATAGTCGACTTCATCAAGAACGAAAAGTACTTCGCATTGTCGGGGGCGATTGACAAAAAGCTTCGCTATGCGGTAAGACAGCTGCACAATCTGCTTTCCTCTCGATACGGAGAGTTAACGGCTCCACTCGAAGAAGCACGTCAAGAAAAAAGCCGACTGACAAGAGGGGAACGGAGCGTTTCCGACCAGTTGAAAAAGGAACTCCGCCTGCTCAATATCGAGGCCGACGCATTGTTCAACCATCTTACTGAACGAGGAGCCGGCCTCAAGGAAGAGCAAAACGAACGGATACGTGAACATCTCGAAATGCTCCTCGAGGGTGGACCGTGTGACCGGAAGTATGCCGATGTGATCATTGATTCGATTGAGCGGTACGCCCGGGAGTCGCTGTCCGGGGGATGTGCCGAACTAGCCACCGGTGTCGAACGGCCCATCCTGAAGGCGGCTTCGGTCCATGCGCGAGAATTCGAGCGACTACAAACTGCCCTGACTACCAGTATCGAAAACACGGTATCGGAGTCGAAGGGAAATGAGTATGCCGCCGGTCGGCTGTCCGAGCTGCGGGAGATTCAGATATGCCTCCCTCCCCTGGCCGAACAAATCGAATTCCCTGAAAACCGATCAGGTCTGTTCAAGCTCCTTGAACGCCCTGCGGCACGGAGAGAACGCCTGCGGGATACTATGGCCCCGCCGATCTCGCACTGGGTTTCGGAGTCCATACGAGGGTATCTGGATACGCTCCGGGAGAAAACACACACTGCAATGAGTACACTCAAAGAGGAGGTTCGCGCCCCCTACACGGGAGCGCTTGAAGAAATACGAAAACGCATGGCGGAAATCGACCACACCTTGTCCGAGATGTCGAAAACAATCGGTCCCGAGGCCCGAAAATACTCCCAACTACTTGAGTCTTTTGAGGAAATCAAATCGGATATTGAGCGCCTGGGAAGGTAGCAGGTCCTCGGCTCCGACAACGGTGACGGACAGACTCATGGGGCCTCGCTCAGATACGAAAGCGTTTCTGCCGCATCAACTGCGTGCGTGGCAGATACTCAGTTGCGCTTCTGCGCTTCGTCGATCTCAGCGAGCTCTGCTCGTCGTTCCCGCCCGAACTTGCAATCTTCGTCGCTGCTCCCCTCTCCACAGGCCGAAAAATCAAGGTAGTAATCCCAGGCCTTGATCGCTTCAACCAGTAGTCGAGGGTCTCTGTCGACATACGTGTACTGCCGATCCAGCGCCGAAGCATAGTAGTAGAACATCTCCCGACGAAACTCGTCCGTCTGCGGCATAACCGACCCCTTCTTGGAGCGCATCGCCACATCCAGCCGGTCACGGGCCTCGTTATAGAGTGCTAGTCGGTAGTATATTTGCCCGAGGTACGCATCGATTGCCGGATCGGAGAAGGTCATTCTGATTTTCTCAAGTATCGAACGGGCCTTGGTGAATTGGTTGAGATTTTTAAAGTAGATTTTGGCAAGCCGAATTTGGGCCTCAAGATACTCGTTGGCAACACCTCCCTCTTTTATGGGCGGCACCAATTCGTACATCTCAACCGCTTCTTGCCACTGATCTTTCTGCTCCAGATCCCGTGCACGGTCCAATAGCGAAATGGCACTTTCTTGAGGAAACGGAGAATTACCGCCGGCCCTTTTGGGGGTACGAAGAACCGCATAGGTTGAAAGGATAAGCGCAATCACGGAAAAAGTAAGCGAAAGCGTCGGATATACTCTCTTGAAAGAAAAGGGCACCCGAACATTTCTTCCCGCTCCCCAGGTGTTGAAAGCCTGAAGGCTTATCTGCGTGTTCTCCTCGATTTCCCGGGCGCTTCTGAACCGGTGATCGGGATCCCGCGCCAGAAGTTTTTCAATCAGCTCTTCGGTCATGGGCGTAATCGCGGGACGAAGCCGTGACGCCTTCTGATACCGCCCGGCCTTTATTTTCTCAATGAGCGAGGTTAGATTGGCGCCGGTGAATGGCTTCTGCCCCGTCAGAAGCTCATACAGCACAATGCCCAGGGAGAAAAAATCACTTCGCGCATCCAAAGGCCGTCCATCTATCTGCTCCGGAGACATGTAGTGAAAAGTTCCCACTATCATGCCCTGCATGGTATTTGACGTGATATTGAGCGGTTTGGCGGCACCGAAGTCCATTATCTTGACCGTCTTGTCCGGTAGCACCATGATGTTTTCCGGTTTTAGATCCCGATGCAAGATTCCGGCGATCATCTGCTTGTTGGGTGCTTCTATTTTGATATTATGCGCATAATCGAGAGCTCTGGCTATCTGGGAGGCAAAGTGAAGCACTTCGCGTTCGCTAATACGGGGATTGCGCCCCAGGTACGTTCGGAGCGTTTCTCCGGGAATGTGCTCCATCTCAATGTAGAAGTATCCGTCGACCTCACCGGTGTCGAAAACTCGTAGAATATTCTGATGATCCAGCCGAGCGGTCAGTTGCGCTTCCTGGCGAAATCGCGCGTAAAAATCTTCTTCATCGTTGAGCGAGGGCTTCAGGATTTTCAGAACTCTTTGTAGCTCAAACCGAACGTTATACGCCTTGTAGACATACGCGGTCCCGCCCTCACAGATCTTCTCAAGTACATCGCAATTCCCGACCCGCCTCCCGGTAAATGGATCCGAATTAGCCGTCGGTGCCTGTGCCTGAGACGGAGTGTTCTTAACATCGGATTGTTCGTCGGTTTTTTTGCGAGGCATCTGTGTTACCTGTCCACCATTGTATTTAGGTCGTCATTGATAGCGGATAGACGCGAATGCACCTTTTCGCGTGTCGATTCAAGGTCCTCGTTGGGACTGTCGCCACAAGATGCATAGAACTTGATTTTTGGTTCAGTTCCCGAAGGACGTGCCGTTACGATATCACCGCTCTCCAGTATGAATTGTAGTACATTAGAGGAAGGAAACCCCTCGAGTTTTGCTTTTCGGTTCCCGGCCGGCTCTACAACGGTTCCATTCTGGTAATCCTTCACCGCGATGACCGCCTGCCCGCCGAGTCGACTCGGTGGCTTTGTCCGAAGTTCCTCCATGAGTGAATTCATAGTGTGAAATCCCTTTTCCCCTTTGAAATATCGCGAGAGCAGAATTTCCTCAAAATAGCCGTATTTTTCATGAATTGCATTCAGGGCATCAAGAACGGTTCTTCCCTGAATACGATGATACAGTGCCATTTCTACGGTCAACACTGCCGAGCCGACGGCATCCTTGTCCCGGACCTCGGTTCCGGCGAGATATCCATAGCTTTCTTCGCCCCCGAAAACATACGTCGGCCCATCATCGGCGCTCTCGAACTCTCGGATTTTCTCCCCAATGTATTTGAAACCGGTAAGCGTATCGTAGCATTGCGCTCCATACTGTTCCGCAATTCGGCGCTGAAGTTCGGTAGTTACTATTGTTTTCACGAAAGCGGGTTACTCAGGGAGTTTTGCAGTCTCGGCCTGTCCCGAAAAGATATATTCCGCAAGAAGTGCTCCCAGCTGGTTTCCGGAAATAAGTCGAAATCCGTTCCCCTCTGGCACCGCAATGCCAAGGCGGTCGGCGTCCGGGTCGGTCCCAAGAACAAGATCGGCCCCAACCTTTTTCCCAAGCTCGAGCGCCATGCTCATCGCCTCGGGCTCCTCCGGGTTCGGGTATTTGGCGGTGGGAAAATCTCCATTGGGTTCTTTTTGCTCTTCAACAAAGGTGACTTCTACCCCGAGTTCCGTTAAGGCACGAGCGACCGGATAACTTCCCGCCCCATGAAGCGGGGTATATACGACTCGGACCTCTTTTCCTTTTTCTTTCATGAGATCCGGGCGTACGATGCGCCTTTTCACCATTCCGATGAATTCATTGTCGGCATCCGCCCCGAGGAATTCCAGCAATTTCCTTTGACGTGCAATCTCGGCATCGACCGCCTTGACCTCCTTCACAGCACCGGCTTCGGCCACAATGCCTTTATCATGTGGTGGGACAATTTGTCCTCCATCGGTCCAGTACACCTTGTATCCATTGTACTCCGCCGGATTGTGGCTCGCCGTAACCACAATTCCGGCAGTGGCCTTCAAAAGACGAACGGTAAACGAAAGCTGTGGAGTCGGACGCAAACTGCTGAACAGAAACGCTTTGATGCCGTTTCCGCAGAGTACCATTGCGGCTTCCATGGCAAATACGTCTGAAAAACGACGGCTGTCATAAGCGATGACGACCGACGGTGAATCAGTCAGGGACGACTTCAGGATATATTCGGCCAATCCCTGGGTGGCCCGGCGTACGTTATACGCATTCATCCTGTTTGATCCGCCGCCGATTACACCCCGGAGTCCACCGGTCCCAAACTCAAGATCGGCATAGAAACGGTCCCGGAGCCCTTCCATATTGCCGGAGTCAAGAAGCTCTTCTACCTCGCGACGGAACGTTTCGTTTTTTTCGGCCGCAATGTAATTCCTTGCTTTGTCTTTTATCTGATCTTCAGTCATATTATACTCTTTCCACGTTCTTTCGGAACTGCTTTTCTGTACACCTTCGTGGATATATGAGGATTTACCGTCTCAATTCCCCCACCTTGTGATATCGCGGCGTGTTTTCCAATGCAAGCACTGTTTACGGGCCGTACAGGGATGGGTTCTCTATTTGAAGAATTACACCGTGGGTCGGCCCGAGGGTTCTCAGAGCTGAAAAATACAATATAAACGAATCAAAAGGGCGAACGCGAAAAAGGTTCGTAATGAACACCATTTTACCCGAAATCAGGCCCGGGAACCATTCTTTTCATTTCTTTGTTTTTTTCCTAAAGTTTTCACCATTCGTTCCGAAACACTGAATAGGGAGAAGTGCAGGTTTCCTCAAGAAAAGGAAGGGCGTATGTCGATCGAAGGTGTTGGTGGCACGGAACACACGGCGGCACGCTCGTCTCAGCAGGCTCGACAGGCCCGCGACGAGGAAGCCGCCGAACAGGCGCGCGCGCAACGTGAAGCCGATGCGCGGCAAGCAGAGCGACGAGATTCACAAAGCGGTGCTACGGATGACTCTGTCGATCTTACAGCGTAGGTGTACTCTTCAAGCTCGATTGCCTGGGAAGGTGTTATGGTAGGGAAAGGGAGACCGAAGAGGTCTCCCTTTTCTTTTTCGTTTCTCGTCCTATTCGACCGGCTCCTGGAGGAGTTCCTCCCGGGTCCATGCGACACCCTCTTTTTCGGCTTTATCGAAAGCCGCGCCGGATCCGATAACCGCAGTAACCATATCTTTTGTATCCAGCAGTGATTGTGCGATTTTCGCCAGGGATTGGGGAGTGGCACCCAAGACCGCTTCTCGCATCTGCTGCCGGAACTCGGGGCTCCTGCCACTCATTCTGGCCATACTTTCGCCCAACCCTTTTGCATGCGGGGTCCGGGGACTGTCGATCTTCCCAATTGCGCCAATAATACTCTGATCGACCTCGTCTGCCGGGAGTTTTCCGGCAACAAGTCTCAGGCCGTTTTCGAAATGCTCGAGGGTTGATCGCACATTGGGATCGCGATACGATGCACAGGTGAACAGCGGATGCGCACCGGAGGAGGACGCCATACCGCCGTATGCACCTCCCTCAACCCGAACCTTTTCCCACAGATACCCGGTCGAAAGATTCCGAGCCAGTAACCGAAAAGCCCCGACTGCCTCCGGACGCAGCGGGGGGACTCGCCATACTTTTGCGACATAATTTACCGAGGAGTTTATCTCTATAGCCGTTGCCGCCGCGCCGCTTCGCGGGGAAAAAGGAATCTCGGCAGGAGCGCGACCGGCCTTTGGTAGTTTGTCAACGATGGTGCCGACTCTCTTAATCACCGGGTCGGGCGTATCAGTGGTAATGGATACTGTGACCGTCCCCCCATCAACGATAATCTCATGCAGACGCCGAAGGTTTCGACAGACCTCACCAATATCCCCGTTCCTGACGATTTCGTTGAGAAACCGCAATTGAGTGACACCGTCCATGATCTCCCCGATATACCGTGAGCGTACGAGTTCCGATCCTGCACGCTCACCGGCGAACGAATGTCCGCTCCGCACGATCGAGGCATTCATGTCGTTGCGCATTTCAAACAGAATATCCTTGACTAGCTTTTGTTCGTCAAGATGAGGACGAAGCAGGATGTCTTCAAATATCTCGAACAGATTATCGATACGATCGTGCAGCACCTTGCCGTGAAGAAACCCGCGGAAAAGAAGATCGTCTTCGGTGCCGGTCGTCGTGGCGCAAACGGATGAAGCTCCCACTCCGCCGGTCCCCAGCGAAATGCGAGTTGCCATTTTACGGAAGTCGTACTCTCCCGCACCACACCGGGTGAGGACGTCGAAGTAGAGCGAGAGATACGGCAGCAGCTCAAAGGGAACCGGATGAAGATCAAAACTCAGATCCACATAGGCAATACCGGCGGTGAACAACGGATGTGAGTAAAATGACACATCGCCTAACCGCCCCTCGTCGGTCTCAACCAACTGATTCCGGGCGGGAAGGTCCTTCTTGTGAAGCCGCGGTAAGGAAGCGAGC
>CAZEMW010000144.1:0-7486 GCA_964513105.1 uncultured Fibrobacterota bacterium | reverse complement strand
TTGAGATCAATTTTATTGATTACCATGACCTTAGGCAAATTCGTTTCACGAAGATGATTGTTCATGGAGTTGATTCTCTCGAGGCTCACTCAATCGTCCGTATGCCTCGATCACCTCAGTATAAGTAAGCCGAGCCGGGAGCTGCGTTTCTTCTTGACTTCTCAAGGGACGGGTTGTAATTTTGTCGGTCTGTTCCGGGTTCTTCGAGGTTAGAGAAGTTTCGCAGAGCCAGAGCTCGTACCAAGGAGCACGTTTGTTCGGAAAGTTTTCGTTCCGCGGTGGGGTTCACCCGCCGCACAGCAAGGGACGGACTGAGTCCCAACCCATTGAAGCCCTTCCTCTACCGGATAAAGTAATACTTCCTGTTTCCCAACATATCGGTGCCCCCGCAAAGGTTGCCGTGAGCAAGGGAGATGTTGTCCGACGAGGCGACCTGGTCGCGGAAAACGGGGGGTTCGTGTCGGCCAGTATTCATGCATCGATCTCGGGAACAGTAACGGCGGTAGCTGAGAATCCGCATCCTCTGGGAAAATCGGTAATCGCTGTAGAAATAGAAAATGACGGCAACGACACCGTAACGGACGCGTTGCCCGCCATGAAAAACTGGCGGGAAGCCGCTCCGAGCGAAGTCGTGCGCTCTATAGCATCGGCCGGTATCGTTGGTATGGGAGGCGCAAGTTTTCCGACTCATGTAAAACTGTCTCCTCCGCCGGAAAAGCACATTGATACGCTCATTATAAATGGGGCCGAATGCGAGCCGTATCTCACCGCAGATCATCGATTGATGCTTGAAAGAACGGCCGAAGTGCTCACCGGGACCCTCATCCTGAAAAAAACGCTGAGTGCCTCGAGAGTTTACTTTGCCATTGAGGATAACAAGCCCGATGCCGTTGCAGCGGTATCCCAGCTGTTGTCACGTGATGAGTTCAAGTCGATCACGCTTGCCAAGCTTCGTACGAAGTATCCTCAGGGAGGTGAAAAACAACTCATTAATGCGGTTACCCGGCGCCAGGTTCCGTCAGGCGGCTTGCCCATGGACTGTGGATGTGTCGTGCAGAATATCGGTACGGCTTACGCGGTGTACCAGGCAATCACGGAGGGGGTTCCTCTGTATGAACGGGTGGTGACCGTTACCGGTCCTTTGGTGGAGAATCCAAAGAATCTCCTGGTCAGAATCGGCACTCCCCTACGCACCGTTCTCGAGTACTGTGGGGCCGATCTGAGCGCGGCAAAGAAAGTCGTGATGGGCGGTCCGATGATGGGGTTGGCGCAATCGGAACTCGATGCTCCGGTGATAAAATCGACATCGGGAATTCTAGTGCTTGAAATTGAAGTCCCGGCAGTGAGAGCACACGACTGTATCAGTTGCGGCAATTGCGTGAATGTATGTCCCGTTCGCCTGGTGCCCTCGATGCTTGCGAAATACATCGACAAGGAACAGCACGAAAGCGCGGAGGAATGGAACGTTCTTGATTGCATAGAGTGCGGTTCCTGTTCCTTTGTGTGTCCTTCGAAGATTAACCTGGTGCATTTCATGAAACTGGGCAAATATCATGTGACGGCGGCCCGCAGGAAGGCAAAGGCCTAGCGGAAAACAACCGGGCGTTCATAACAACTTTTTACCAGTCCGACGGAAGATTGACGGATATGACAGACGAATCGGCTGAGAAGCTTTTGCAGGTTTCGGTTTCTCCACATATCAGGTACAGAGAATCGGTGCCTTCCATAATGATGGCGGTTGTTATCGCATTGGTGCCGGCGTTCGCTGCTTCGATCTTTTTTTTCGGATTGAACGCACTGGTTCTCACTGCGACCTGCATCGTATTCAGCCTTCTTACGGAATGGGCGATTGTTCGATTCCTTCTAAAAAGACCCAATACTTTGGGCGATTTCAGTGCTCTGGTGACCGGAATTCTCCTGGCATTCAATCTTCCTCCGGATCTGCCCCTCTGGATGGCTGCTCTTGGGTCGATTTTCGCTGTCGGAGTGGTCAAATGGACCTTCGGCGGTCTGGGAAACAACTTTATCAATCCGGCCCTGGCCGGAAGAGCTTTTCTTCTGGCATCATATGCTGCACGGATGACGAGTTGGTCGCCCACTCGCCTCGGGTCCTGGTATGGAGCGTCGGTCGACGGCATCACCGGTGCGACTCCGCTTGAAGCGTTGTCTCGAATCTCCCCTACCGGAAAGCTCTCGGTACTTCAATTCCAGGAAGCTATACCGAATCTTTTCATTGGAAATGTGGCGGGCTGTATCGGGGAAACGAGTGCGGCGGCACTTCTACTTGGCGCCGCTTTCCTCTGGTACAGAAGAATTATCGGATTTCGCATTCCCCTGTTGTATATCGGAACAGTCTTCGTGCTTTTCTGGGCATTCAATGGAACCGGGGATCATTTCAATGCGGCGGCCATGACCGTTCCGTTGTACCATGTACTTGCCGGCGGCTTGATGCTGGGTGCACTCTACATGGCCACCGACATGGTGACTTCACCGATTACCCCCGTTGGGAGAGGGATCTTCGCGGTAGGATGCGGGGTGTTAACATTTGTTATACGTAAATTCGGCGGGTATCCCGAGGGGGTATCATATTCGATTCTGCTTATGAATCTCGCGGTTCCTCTGATAGACCGATATACTCGCCCCAGAATCTACGGAAAGGTGGCGAAAAGTGCTTGAGATACTAAAACTATCTTTGGTTCTGACAATAATAGCCGTGTTTGCGGGCCTTGCCGTAGCGCTTACCAATCAGGCTACGAGTGAAAAGATTGCCGAACAGAAACAACGCCGTCAGGAACTGGCCCTGGCTGCCGTTATGCCGCCTGGCGTTGCAGTTGAGGAGGTTGACGGTACGGAGCCGGTACCTGTCCGATATTGGATCGGGCGCAAAGAAGGGCAGATTGTTGCCTACGCGTTCGAAGCCACTGGAGAGGGATACGGGGGAGATACCAAAATCATGGCGGGCATTGCACCTGACGGAACGATCATAGGCATGACCATAGTTTCCCAGGCCGGGACTCCGGGTTTGGGTGACCGGGTCTACGAAACCGTGTCAAAGAAATACCTTTGGAATGGCCTATTTAGTGGAGAAGAAGAGGGGACGCCCTGGTTTACCAAACAGTTCGAAGGGCTTACCGTTCTTGATCCTATTGATATCGTTAGGACGACCGAATGGCACAAGCTGTCGGTTGAGGAGCGGGAAGTTCTCGAGCGTAAGAATCAAATCACCGCCATTACAGGCGCAACAATCTCAACCCGTGCCGTCACGTCGGCCGTCAGCCGCTCGATTCCCGAATACCTCGTACGCCTTGAAGGCCTGGAGGACTAATAACCATATGTTTGATCTGAAGAACGAGTTCAAACGCGGAATTCTCGTCGAGAACCCGATCCTTATTCTCGCTCTCGGTCTCTGCCCCGCTCTCGCGGTGAGCACGTCGATACAGAACGGTTTAGGTATGGGAGCGGCCGCAACCTTTGTTCTGGTCTGCTCCAATTTTATTGTCAGTTTTATTCGGCGGTGGATACCCGCGAAAGTGCGAATCCCCGCGTTTATAGTTGTTATTGCAACGTTTGTGACAATGGTCCAACTCGTCCTGGCCGCCTACCTGCCGGCCCTTAATGATTCGCTGGGGATTTTTGTGCCTTTGATAGTGGTTAACTGTGTCATTCTCGGACGAGCGGAGGCCTTTGCCTCTAAGAATAATCCGGTTCGGGCGGTTATTGACGGTATTGTGATGGGTGCCGGATTCACTCTAGCGTTGTGTACGCTCTCGGCAATACGAGAGATTCTGGGAAGCAACAAACTTATGGGGTTACGCGTTGCTCCGGGATTTGAACCAATGACAGTCTTCATTTTGGCCCCGGGAGGATTTTTCGCAATCGCTCTTGTCATGGGCCTTATTAACTTTCAGAAACAGAGACGGGAGCGTGCCAAACAATGAATTTCGCCAGTCTCATTCAGATTTCAATAGCCGCCGTATTGATTAACAATTTCGTACTTGCCCGGTTCCTTGGACTCTGTCCCTTTTTCGGTGTTTCAAAGAAGCTTTCGAGCGCCGTGGGAATGGGAATGGCAGTCGTTTTTGTTATGACTGTTGCTTCCATGTTCACCAGGATCATCAAATTCTGGGTCCTGGTTCCGGATTCGATAAACCCATCGGTAATCGTCACCGAAGACCTCGGCTACCTTCAGACGATCGTCTATATACTGGTAATAGCATCACTCGTTCAGTTGGTAGAAATGGCGCTTCAGAAATTCTCCCCTGCTTTGTATGAGGCATTAGGAATTTATCTGCCGCTTATTACGACAAACTGTGCCATTCTCGGGGTCGCGCTGCTCAACAGCAAAGACAACGTTTTCACGGGTGAAACGTATACTTTTGCCGAGAGCCTGGTCAACGGAATTATGTCGGGTGTCGGGTTTACTCTGGCGCTGGTTCTTATGGCCGGCATCCGTGAAAAACTGGATCTTGCCAACACCCCGAAACCCCTGAGAGGACTTCCCGTAGCTTTCGTGACGGCCGGGCTTATGGCCATAGCGTTTCTCGGGTTTTCCGGTTTGGATTTCTTTAGCACTGTAGGAGGATAATACAGTGGTACTTGTTCCGGTTGTAGTAGTAGGATGCGTGGGTCTCTTTTTCGGTTTGGGCTTGGCGGTGGCCTCCAAAAAGCTTTCAGTATATGTTGATCCGCGTATTGGCGAAATACAGGATGCTCTTCCGAATGCTAATTGCGGAGCCTGCGGCTATCCGGGGTGCAGCGCGTTTGCCAAAGCGGTGGCCGAAGGCAAGGCCGAACCCACGGCCTGTATACCCGGTGGCGCGAATACCGCTTCCCGTATCGCAGACATACTCGGAATCGAAGCGGGGCAGAGCGAACCGGTTATGGCGGTGGTGCACTGCAAGGGAGGAAAGGCCGAAGCCAAGGAGCGATCTACCTATAACGGCATCCAGGATTGTAATGCGGCGGTACTTACCGGGAATGGATCAAAAGTCTGCAGCAGCGGATGTCTTGGTTTGGGCACGTGTGTCCGGGCATGCCCATTCGACGCACTCATTATTAACGACAATGGTGTGGCCGAGGTCCTTCCCGACAAATGTACGGGATGTGGAAAGTGCGTACAGGCATGCCCTCGAAGCATTATCTCTCTCATACCGCGACTGCATAAGATCTATTTGGCCTGCGCGAATCATGATCGCGGTGCCAAAGTAAAAAAGTACTGTACCGTCGGGTGCACGGCATGCACACTATGTGTTAAGGCGACTCCTTCGGGCGCCATTCAAATGCAAAACAACCTACCCGAAATGGACTACACGACCAGCGAGAATTTCATTCCGGCAGCAAACAAGTGTCCGCAAAACTGTTTTGTCGATCTGGTGAAGGTTCGTCCGAAGGCCAATATTGATACGAAATGTGACGGGTGTGGGGAATGTATCGTCGCCTGTCCGGTCAAAGGGGCTATAGCCGGTGAGAGAGGTGAACGCCATGTGGTCGACAAAGACAAATGTATTGGTTGCGGTATCTGCCTGAGCAGTTGTCATGCTCACGCGATATCACTTTGGGGCGGGTTGGGTTACAGCTCGGACGACAAAACGAAGCGTCAGAGAAGTTGAAAACAGTTACGCGGCGGCGAAGGACCTGACACGGGGGTGGTATTCAGTAATTGAGTATCACCCCTTTTCGCAATATTCGATGAGGGGCATACATGGGAGAAAAAACAAGCATTTGCATTGTCGGTGGCGGAAAAGTAGGAGTGAGTTGGATCCGGCGGCTTTCCAAAGAGCCCGATCTACGAGTCGCCTCGGTTATCACCAGGAGTGAATCTCGAAGACATGAACTGTCGTCTACCTTTGGGATAAGAGCGTATGGAGCGCTTGGCGAAACGCTTGCGGATGACAGACCCGAAGTCGTATGCGTTGTCAATGCCAACGAAGACCATGCTCCGGCAGCTATTGAGGCGCTCGAAGCAGGCTGTCACGTGTATCTCGAAAAACCCATGGCCCCCACCCTCGAAGAATGCGTTCGGATTGTGGAGGCAGAAAAAAAGTCGCCCGGACAACTGCAGGTTGGGTTCGAGTACATACACGGAACCATGACCGGGCGGGTTCGTGATCTCCTGCAGCAGGGCTACTTCGGAGAGCCCTTGTGGGCGTCCGTACTGGATTCTCGCGGGCATTGGTGGTCCGATTCTCCTTTTGCGCCTCGTGAGAACATCTGGAAACTTGACCGAAAGCGCGGCGGTGGTATCATATTTCACTGTGGCATTCATCAGCTGGACATCATTCGTAACTACCTGGGTTCCATTGATGAAATCACCGCATTCCGACCACCCCGAAACCCACTCCCCTTTTATCCCGACGATGTCCCGGCAAATGTCACTCTGATGCTGAAAGCATCCTCGGGGGCAGTATGCAATTTTCAAATTTTCCACGACCGAGCGGTAACCTACTACCGTGAAGAGGGGTATTCTCCAAACTACTGGAATTCTCCGGGACATGAATTCAATATTTCTCTGGTAGGAACCGAAGCGTCGTGCGAGATGCGGATATACGATGAAGTGCTGCATCTGTTCAAACTGGATTCCAACACTAAAGAGAACAAGCTTGACCGCTCAGAGCTGTTCGGCCCCAACCCACCCGACAAAACTCATCATGACATGATCGGGCTGGTACTCAGGTTCATCCGCAGCGCTGCGGCCGGAGGCCCCGCAATTGACTCAGCCGATACGGCACTGGAGACTATGCGGCTTGCATTCGCGTCCGAAGATGCGATTGCGAAGGGCGGAACCGTGTATCTTTCGGATTACCGGTAATCCTGTTATTCGGAGTTACAAAGCTCGGGAAAGCAGGTGACTCATCGTATGTTCGCGCAGGTGTCATGCGTTGACCGGAACATTGCGGTATTCGTCGGCTGAGATTCCGATCTCCTTCAGTTTGCGAATCAAGTTTGGCCGGTGGATACCCGCTTCTCGAGCTGCTCGAGATAGATTCCCGCCGTGTTTGCGAAGGATTGTACTGAAATATTCTCGCTCAAATTCCTCTTTCGCGCGATTGAAGGGCAAGGTCGGGGTGACTGGATCTCCCTCCTTGAGAACATTTAGTACGATGGTGCTGTTGATCCGCTTTTCATTCTTTGCCAATGCACAAAGATGGTCCACCGCATGTTTGAGCTCACGAATGTTGCCGGGCCAGGGGCGATTTGTCAAGAGCTGCAGAGCCTCTTGCGTAACCTCTTTATCGGCACCTCGAAGATCAATGAAATGCCGAATTAGAAATGGGATGTCTTCATTATGCTCTTCCAGGGGGATGGTCTCGATGAGTCCTCCCTTGAGTCGATAGTACAGATCTTTGCGGAATGTTCCCTCTTCGACCATCGTTTCAAGGTCTCTGTTGGTGGCACTCACGATTCTGATGTCTACGCGTTTCGTCTCAACATGACCGACCGGATTGTATTCTCCGGTATCCAGAACACGAAGGAGCTTTGCCTGCAC
>CAZEMW010000143.1:0-7499 GCA_964513105.1 uncultured Fibrobacterota bacterium | reverse complement strand
CTCATTCGTCCGCTTTTCATGAACCGTCGGACTCGGACTCGGACTCGGATTCGGATTTCTGCCCTTAGACCCAATCGATTCGATTCCGACACCGATACCGATTCCGACTCCGATTTCGAATCGAGAGCAATCCTCTCCCGCGTCCGCTTTTCATGAACCGGCGGCAGAAACAATATTCCATCCCCCACCAACCGTGCATCGAATACCGCTCGCGACGATAAAACCCTGAGCAAAAGCAAGTTGCGTGGCTCCCTACCGCGAATGTATATGATACGCGGTTCTCGTACAGAAATGGCTGAAACCCAAAGCAGGAAAATGTTGCCTACCACCAGGCCCAACGGCTTTCGCGCCAACTTGTCATGCAATGTGAAAATGAGTAGTATTAGTTCATAATGGCAAAGAAAAAGAAAAACCCCGAAGACTGTGGATTGGCGGAGTTGTGTAACTTCGTCGTGACCATGAAGTACGCGTACGAAGACGTCTCGGAGTATATCGAAGAGCGTGCGTACGAAATGGTTCAAAGCGATGAGCTTCTGAAGGCCGTGGACCAGATTCGTCATATCGCCCTTGCCTTCGAAGCGATGGAGTACAAGAACGACGAGAACTGTCGGGATCTCGCCGATGTCTACATTCTTCTGGGCGAACTGTATCAGTGCGCCGGCAAGTACAACGAAAGCCTCTCCTGGTTTGAAAAGGCCATTCTGGTCGATGATCGATATGACGTTCCGTATCATCGAATGGCCGGCAGTTATCGGGCGCTGAATCAACCGGCCAAGGCGATTCGATGCATCAAGCAGGAGATTCGCATCCAGCCGGGCAACTACTTCTCGTACCTCTTGCTTGCGGACCTGTATCGGGAAATCGGTGATTATGAGGGATTCGAGTCTATTCTCGAAGAACTGCTCGAGCGGGACCAGGGCAACGTATCGGCACTCCATCGCCTGATAACCCACTACGAGGAGACGAATCCTGAAGTCGATGTGGAATTCCTCCGACGCCGGCTTATCACAACCGATACTCCGCTGGAGAAACAGGATCTTCTGATCTGGGTCTATCACATGTCCCGGAAGGAGCGGTATGGAGAGGCCCTTCGAGAACTCGAGACACAGGTGAATGAGGGCTGGAACGACGGTATACAGCACTTGATGAGCGCACATTTGCTGTTCGAAAGCGATGATGCGGACCGGGCACGGGCCGCACTGGCGGATTTTGTCGCTTTGTGCGGAGAACGCAAGGACACCGTTCGACGTAAACTTGAGCAGTTCGAGCACGTTTTCGGCACCGAATCGGCTGCGCGCATTCGCCGGTTCCTCTATGATTCCTTCTCGATGTCCGCATAACGCCGCCCCGTTTTTTTCGTGGAGCCTTCCACGTTATGTATTTTAGCCCCCATAGTCCGTAGTAATCGCGTGGAGCTCGAAGCCGTTATGGGCTGGTTTCACGAACCGTGTGGGAGGCGAAAACATACCATGGAATCCAACGAAACCGATACATCCGTGCGGGTACGATTTGCACCTTCACCGACAGGGTATCTTCATGTCGGAGGAGCGCGCACGGCATTATTCGACTATCTGTTCGCGCGGCACAACAACGGAGCGTTCATTCTAAGAATCGAAGATACCGACCGGAAACGGTACGATCCGGCTGCTATGGCCGAGATATGCGAAAGCTTGCGCTGGATGGGGCTGGAATGGGATGAGGGACCGGAAGTCGGCGGAGATTATGGACCCTACGTCCAGTCCGAGCGAGCCGAGTTATACAAAGAACATATCGATCAGTTGATTCGGGACGGGCACGCATATCGCTGTTTCTGCGATCAGGAGCGCTTGCAGGCCGTTCGGGCCGAACTTCAGGCGAAAAAGAAGAACTACGCATACGATCGACGGTGCCGGGAGCTGACCGAGGACGAAATCCAGGCTGCGTTGGGTGAAGGTAAACCGTATGTTGTGCGCCTGAAGATTCCGCTGGGAAGAAAAGTTGCGTTTACAGATCTTATCCGCGACAGAATAGAATACCGTACGGATATTCTCGAGGATATGATTCTTCTCAAATCCGACGGTTTGCCGACATATCACCTTGCGAGCGTGGTCGATGATCATCATATGCGGATATCTCACGTGTTCCGGGGAGAAGAGTGGATAGCATCGACCCCGTCCCATTTGCTGATGTACGAGGCGTTCGGATGGGAGAGTCCCCAATTCGCACATCTGCCGGTGATTCTCTCGCCGGACGGGGGAAAACTGTCAAAGCGCAAAGGCGCGGCATCCGTGCTCGATTTCAAACGACAGGGCTATCTGCCCGAAGCGCTGTTCAATTTTCTGGCGCTGGTCGGTTGGAATCCGGGGGATGAACGTGAGAAAATGAGCAAAGAAGAGATTGTCGAGTCGTTTACACTGGACAAGGTTTCTCCGAAAGCGGCGGTTCTCGATGAGAGAAAGCTCGAGTGGATGAACGGGCTTTACATGGCCGAACGCCCGACCGAATCCATTCTTGAGGAGGTCGTGGCGGGATGGCGGGAACGCGGAGTTATCGATCCCGACAGATCTTCGGACGATCCCGAGCTGAAACAGATTGTCGAACTGATGAAGGGACGATCGAAACGGGTTACGGATTTAATTGAAAAGAACGACTACTTTTTCAAGGATCCTGAGGAATATGACCCCAAAGCAGCGAAAAAACACTTCAAAGGGGATGCGCGCCGTCATCTCGAGGTGCTGATCGAGAAGCTCGAAGAAGCCGACACGTTCGATCAGGAACGGCTTGAAGAGATCTATCGCCAATACGCGGAGGAAGCCGAGGTCTCGGCCGGTAAGCTCATTCATCCAACACGGCTTTCGGTGAGCGGTGTCAGTTTCGGTCCCGGTCTTTTCGAGTTGCTCGAATCTCTGGGAAAGGATACTGTTGTTCGACGAATGCGAAATGCGGTTTTGTGGTTGGAGCAGCAGTAGTGTGGCCGGCAAACCCACGCTTTGCCGGCGTATTACTTGTCGGACAAAACACACGTTGATCGACGGCAGTCAAAGAATAGCTCAGCATTTGATACAAAGTTGGGAGAAAGCGTTATGAGTCCAGCCAATACACCGAATCCGGGGGCCCCGGCCGAAGATCGGGCACCGAATTTTATTCGTACCGTCATAGAAGAAGATATGAAAACCGGTAAATGGGACGGGAACGTTGTCACCCGTTTCCCTCCCGAGCCGAACGGTTATTTACATATCGGGCATGCGAAAGCGATGTGGATCGATTACGGCATGGCAAAGGAGTTCGACGGCGAGTTCCACCTTCGGTTTGACGATACCAATCCGAGCAAAGAAGAAGATGAGTATATCCGGTCTATCATACAGGATGCCGAATGGTTGGGTCTGGAGTGGGGCGAACACCTGTATTATGCTTCAGACTACTTCGATAAGATGTATGCCTGGGCCGTGCAACTCATTACGGACGGTAAGGCGTATGTGGATGATCAGAGCGCCGAAGAGGTCCGGAAACACCGCGGCACGTTGACCGAGCCGGGCGTAGAGAGTCCGTTTCGGAATCGCTCGCCCGAAGAAAACCTGGACCTGTTCGAACGGATGCAGAAAGGGGAGTTTCCCGACGGCTCAAAGGTACTTCGTGCAAAGATCGACATGACGTCGCCGAATATGAATATGCGCGATCCGGTCATGTATCGCATACAGAAAATGCCGCATCATCGAACCGGGGACCGATGGAACGTCTATCCGATGTACGACTGGGCGCATGGGTTGGAGGATTCCATCGAGGGAGTCACCCATTCGCTGTGCTCGCTGGAATTTGAGGACCATCGTCCGCTCTATGACTGGTTTCTGGAGCAACTCGGAATACACCATCCACAGCAGATTGAATTCGCTCGACTCAACCTGACCTACACGGTGATGAGCAAGAGGAAACTGCTCCGCCTGGTCAAAGAAAAGTATGTCGACGGCTGGGACGACCCCCGAATGCCGACACTTTCCGGTATGCGACGCAGGGGGTATACCCCCGAAGCGATCCGACGATTCTGTGAGCGTATCGGGGTGGCCAAACGGGGAAGCATGGTGGATTTCGCGCTGCTCAAGTACTGCGTGCGTGAAGACCTTAACAAGACGGTTCCCCGTTACATGGGGGTACTTCGCCCTCTCAAGGTGGTAATCACGAACTACCCGGAGGGAGCATCCGAAGAACTCGAGGGAATTCTAAATCCTGAGAATCCCGACGAAGGGACTCGGAAAATTCCCTTTTCTCGTGAATTGTATATCGAGCAGGACGACTTCATGGAGGAGCCGCCGAAAAAGTTTTTCCGTCTTGCACCGGGGCGGGAAGTGCGGCTTCGTTATGCGTACTTCATACGGTGTGAAGAAGTGGTGAAAGATGAAACCACCGGCGAGATCGTCGAGTTGCGATGCACGTACGATCCGGAAACACGGGGCGGGAGCGCACCCGACGGCCGGAAAGTGAAGGCGACGATCCACTGGGTTTCGGTGCCCCATGCGGTCAATGCCAAGGTACGGTTGTATGAGCATCTTTTCAGCAAAGAAAACGCCGAAGAAACCGAGGAAGGTGGGGATTTTGTGTCGAACCTCAACCCCTCTTCCCTTG
The DNA here is from genome assembly GCA_964513105.1 of uncultured Fibrobacterota bacterium. GTDB lineage: Bacteria > Fibrobacterota > Chitinivibrionia > Chitinivibrionales > CAYFVL01 > CAYFVL01. The sequence continues at coordinate 2,903 of CAZEMW010000143.1, read as the reverse complement.
AAGTTCGCGAAAAGTGCCCGGTGGAACCGGCTCTCCGGAACGTTCCTTCGGGAGGACGGTTTCAGTTGGAACGGTTGGCCTACTTTATCGCCGACGAAAAAGAATCAACCGCCGAAAGCCCGGTATATAACCGAACGGTTACCCTTCGGGACACGTGGGCGAAGATAAAGAAACGGGGGTAGATGGATAAGGTACGAGGTTCTGGGTTCGGGGTTCGGGGGGGAAATGCGTAAGCCGAAATCCCTGAATTGCGCCGGCCGTACTGAATTCAGACGAAGTGAACGGCGGATTTGTACAAACGCGACGTCCAAATCGATTCTGAGATTGATTTCCTCCATTCTGCACTGTGGTGGGTTCTTAAAGCATTCGCGAATGGAGGGTGGACTGAGCGTTGATTCGGTTCGGCCCTCTTCGGGTCCTTGTGCAATAATCAGTAATACAACAGCGCCTTGGTCATTGATACGCCGTTTTCTTCGTGCAACACTACCAGCAGCACACCATTTGGTGTACTGTTTTTGTCAAGAGCAATCCGTTGCGGGCCATGTCCGGTATGCGAGGAAACCACGCGGCCGTCGGCCTGCAGGATTTTGAGCCGGTAGGGACCGTGGGCCTGCACGGAAATAGTGAGTTTTCGAACGTTGAGCGTTGGGCCGGAGCGAGTCGTTACCACATTTTGGCCTCCGCTATCATGGTGGCGGTGATATGTTGCGTCGTTTACCTGCCCGAAATCACCAACCGCAATTGCCCAGTCTGAAGAGTGAGGAAGCGATATGGTCTGGTTTTCCGCCGAAAGGGTGCCTGCGTCGATTTCCAGGTACTCTGCTTTGCAGTCCACGGCAACCGCCTTTTGAGGGCCGTCCATTGCTGAAAGATCAACATCGATCACGGACGTTCCTTCCCCATAGAGAACCCAGTGGCTTGCTGAGGTGTTTTTCATGACAATGACGTCGTTCAGTTTGTCACCCGGTTCGAAATCCGTGCGAAAACGATGCTCCCAGAATCGCCGGTGGGTTCTCAGGTGTCCGGGATCGGGATAGTCTTTCCCGCCGGTACCGGCACTACACCCGTCATCCGGGTAGTGCCCCCAGATCGAGGCTGCGCCGCCGGCCATGGCAAAACCCCAGAACGCCTCACGGGTCGCCTGCATTGACCAGACACCGTCCCTCAGATACGAAAAACGTCGTGAATACTCAACCGGCTTGCCGTTGCCGTTGGCGAACTGATCGCGTGTTCCCGCAAACCATTCCTCACTGATGCGGTAGTCGGTGCTGAAAATATCCAGATCTGCTCTGAATGACCCTTCTTTGCGAGCCCCAAGAGGATGAAACCATCCCATTTTATCGTGCAGATGTTCGGCCCATTCTTGTGCATGACCTCCCGCCGCCCACTCCATAAGATCGAATCCAAGGCTAATGTACCAGCCGGGCAATGCTCCGAGCCTGGCGGCAATGTACCTGTTGAGTCGTTTGTCTGTTGGTGAGTTCAGGCCGTCCGGAGGATTCCATCCCCTTTGCGCATCTCCCCACATAAAAATGTGAACAAACATCTTCCTTTTGTGCGCCTCGATAATGGCCGACTCCATTGCCCGGAAGTCCTCGATGTCCGGATTATCACCGTCCAGCATGTCTCGCTGAGGCAGAATCTGCACTCCATTGCACCCATGGTCCCACGCCTGATCCAGAAATGCCTTCCAAAGGGAACTGTTCCCCATCATGTGCTGTATCGGAGTCCATCCGCAGCGCTTAATCCCTTCCGAACCGACATAGCTTTCGCGATAGTTCATCCAGATATTTGGAATAAATCCCTCGACCTTGCCGCCGTCTTCGCTACTTCGGACGAATTTGGATCCCTGTATGTCCATATGACCGCGCATAGTGCTGTCGGGATGCCGATCTATTGTCACGGTCCCGGTGTGACCATCCAGGTCACTGTTACTGCTCGAGGTGGAGAAGGTCCACGTGCCCGTTTGTGTTCCACTGAAGCGAAACCGGTAGGTGTCGTTACCGTCGTAGAACATCTCCGTCGTCCGATTCTCACTACTGCCCTGATGGCTGAAAGCAACATGAGCAATAACGTCATGCGGATTGCCTGAGTATGAGACATTGTCGATTTGCCACTCAAGATACGGCTCAAACAACCGGCCAACTTTCGTACCGAAATCCAGCGGATGAATCGGTGAAAACAATCCGGCCATTACGTAGAAAACGAGGACGGCAGTGTTCTTTTGTCGATTGAATTTCATAGGATTCCTCCGGTCTATCGGACTGTCGGTAAAGCCTTTTAGTGAATCTATGAGAAATGGGATGCACAAGAATCCGTAAGAAACGTATTTTTTTAAACAAAGCGGCAAAAGCGGCAAATCGTGTTGAGTTGTACCATGAATGAACAACTTTCGAATCCAATTCTCACTCCCCGCGATCGTCTGACTCGCCGGCTGGACCAGCTTCTTGCGGCACTCAAGCCCGGTTCCCGATTACCTACAGACCGGGAGCTGTCGAAGACATTCTCAATTTCTGAGCGAACCGTTCGATCTGTGCTCAATACGTACAGAGATAAGGGCAGGGTAGTACGAATCCGTGGAAAAGGAACCTTTACCCCTTTCCAGGAGGAACACCCGGATAGGTCGTCTTGTCGGGAAAAAATGACAACCGCCCGGGAACTCGCGCAGGAGCTCCTTGATCTGATATCGGGGGGGAAACACCGGAACCGATCCCCTCTTCCGTCGATTAAGTACCTGTGTCTCGAATACGGTGTCTCGAGAAGGACGGCAACAAGTGCAATGCGAATCGTGCAATCGCTTCTGCCGGTTGCAAAAGTCGGCAGGACCTACTTCCTGGGGGGGCGTCCAAAAGGGTCCAAACCCGGGAATTCGGGTGATAAGAACAATTTTATGCATGGAACAT
>CAZEMW010000142.1:0-7506 GCA_964513105.1 uncultured Fibrobacterota bacterium | reverse complement strand
AGGGCTCTTCGAGAGCGCTTCGCCAAGTCTCTATTGGCGGAAGAAGACACCATCAGATTTCGGCATAGGATACTGTATCCCAAAGGTGCCGTAGAATCGACAAAACATTGTGAATAGAAACGTCCTTAGGCCCTGAGCCGGCATAGCCGGATACCTCGGCATTTCGGCTTCGCTCACTTCGGCAGGCTCAGTGCAGCGCAATACAACGCTTCGCTCGGTAACCGGATTAAAGATCCAAAATCAAAGATCAAACAGACAAACAGTCTAAATTATGTTTCGGGTCTAAATCTCGAAATCTTTCGCCGCGGGCAAGGGAATTTCTTTCGATCGGTCAAATCGATACTCTCCCGCCGAACCGCGGACGCACACGGTTTTTTCATCGCCCTCGAATACGACCGCATCCTCCGGCGCGCGTGCTCGCATGATATTCATAAGACACAGTGCCTTCTCCAGTCCGTCACCCCGACCAAAATTCCAGACCTCGTCGGGCTGCGCCGGGCGGGGACCCTCGTAGATGGATTCATTGTCCATCGTCCACAGCTTTTCGGCCACGCGATCAATAGTGAGGTCGGCACTCGCTCCGATACTTACCGGATTGCGCTCAAATGCCGCTTTGAGAAACGGCTTCCAGGGCGCGCGAGTCATGTCGCGGTAGGCCATAAACGCAAGATCCGCAATTGGATGAGTCGTGCGGATAGAGTCCAGATATGCAACGACCTCTTCCCGGCTCCATGATTCGTCAATCTCAATACTTTGTCCGCCGTGCCACTTTTTTCCGGTGTCCGGGAGTCGTGGTTCCGTCTTACAGAAATGAACCAGATCCGCAATGACTTCTTCCACATTAAGACAACGGTGGTGCAGGTGAGATTTGAGTTTCTCTATATCCATGCCGCGATCGATCGTTACGTTGTTCTGCTCGAAAAAGGACTGAATCTCATCGAGGACTATTCGGTCGGGCAGGGGGTCGGGATAGTATTCGTCTTCGTCAATTTCATGAAGCAGAGCGGCCTGTGTTGTATCACCGACCCGTGCTTTGCTTCCATGCTCGTAGTGGAAAATCTTTTCAGCTTCGATGTACCGCGGCTTTCCGCAGCAACTGTGCATCACCTGGAAGCATCTCTGAAGCGCATGGTTCTGACGCATAAAGGCAGCCAGAATCTCGAACGTGATGTCGGTCTTCAGGTAGCCTTTCAGTCGCTGGGCGAAATGCCGATAGCTTTCCGGGGCGATCGTGGCTTCTTCGTACATGGTATGTATGTACCCGGTATGGTGGACGACTACCGTCACGCGTTCATTTTCCAGCGCCCGACGAGCTTTCGCGGAGAGTTCCGTTCCGTTATACCACATGTTCTTGGTCACGATACGGCGATTGTTGGTCAGGATTCCTTCCCGCACATCGACGAAGTTCTGAGAATGCAGCGGTGTGGCCATCATGTAAATCTTGTCGAGCGGGATTTTTCCGATGACAAACAGCGCTCCGGCATATAGCGCCGCCAGGGATACGCATTCACCGGCCCCGCTGGGATATCCGGTTTTGTGTCGAAACGCATCCATGGCCTCCAACGTCTCGGTTTTCCAGTATGGAATCGTGTCGGTGGTGTATTTGTCGAGCCCGAAATGACGTCGTATGTCTATGTCGAAATAGTACTTGTCCCCTTCGTAACCAAAGAGTGCATTGCTTTGGCTGAGAATATTCTCATCTATAAAAGAGGAAAAACGGGCGAGTTCACGTTGCTTTGTGGTCAAGCCCCAGGTTTCGAGATCCAGATTGAACACAAAGTTGTCCATGATATACTGCTTTATTCTCTGGATCCGGCGGTATTCATTCATTTTGCCGTTTTTCCTGAACCAGGGATCCTCCGCATAGCCCCACAGAAGTGGCGACATGGTGTTTGCCAGAAACAGGGAAAACATCAACTCCGGAAAGATGAAAACTTCCATGTCCGAAAGCGTCACCGCGGACGAGTATTTCTCAACGCTCATTGCGTCGTCAGGATTATACATGCTACTCCGAGGGAAAGGATCATTTCTTCAGTCTCGCAGATTTCCGAAACAGAATGACTTGCGTGATAAATCGTTGGAAACAGGAAGACACGGTTTCGGGTGCTTCGGTTCCGAAGAGCCTGATGACGGTTTCGTAAAGGTACTCTTTCCCTGCCGTGTGCAGCGTTTCACTCGGGAATCGGGCCGTTTGGTGACGGGCACCGATTGGAGCCTGCCTGATGCGCATGTGGTCGACAGAATTCCGGAAGATCACGGCTATTTGCCGTTTGTTCCGTTTCCGTTGCCGTTGCGATTCTTTTCTTCTTCTTCCTGCTCTCTGTCGTGGACAACCTCAACCTGCACACTTTCAATGCGCTGACCGTCCATTTGCAGGACTCTTATTTTCATACCTTCATATTCCAGTTCCGTATCTTCTTTCGGCACATCACCGTGTTCGTGGTAGATCAATCCACCGAGTGTGTTATACTCGGCGTCTTCATCCACTTCGAGCGGTATATCAATTGTTGTACCAAGATCCTCGAGATCGACATGGGGATCCACTTTGTAGATATTCGGAGCGACTTCCACAACCTGCTCCTCACCTACATCGTACTCGTCATGGATCTCTCCGACAATCTCTTCGAGAATATCCTCCATGGTGACGATTCCCGCCGTGCCGCCGTATTCGTCGACCACTACCACCATATGGATATGGGTCTTTTTCATCTCGGCCATGAGGTCGTCGATTTTTTTGCTGACCGGGACAAAATAGGGCTTCTTTATGAGAGCCTCCAAGTCCCATTCGGATTCTTCATGTTCAGAAATCCAGGATATCAGCTCTTTGGCGTAGAGGATTCCCACGATGGTGTCGATACTGGTACGGTATACCGGAATTCGGGAATGCCCGGCATTCTTTATGGTTTGAATCACCGTGGGGAGATCGGTAGTAGTATCGAGTGCCTTTATGTCGATCCGAGGTACCATGATCTCCTTAACCGTGGTTTCTCCCAATTCGAAGATACTTCGAATCATCTCCCGCTCATTCTCATCAAGCCCCTCTTCGTCATCGTTGCGCTCATCCATACGGGATTTGTCTTCGGGCGAGAGAAAAGCGAGCCTTTCGTCGTATTTGAGAACGCGAAGAAGAAGATTCGATGTGCCGGAAAGAGCCGCGGTGAACACGTAGAACACGGCATTGAAAAAACTGTATGCGGTAAATACCATCGGGGCAAACGACATATAAAACCGCATCGCAATGGCCCGGGGAACGGTGTATGCGAACAGTGTCAGGACTGCCACCGAGAGCCCGAATGCCATAATTGCGTGCTCAATGGCTCCGAATGCGGGATACAGCCGTTGGGCCAGCAGAAACGCAATAATCGCAAACGCGGAGTTCGCGAACGTTCGGCCAAACGAGGTCAGTATACCCAGAAAGGATTTATGCTCGAGAACATGCTCAATTTTCGATGCGTAGTACCGCTGTCGTTCGGCGTTGGGAGGTATGGAACTCCTGTCGACCGATGTGAATACCGTCTTTATAATCGAGAAGAGAGCGGAAAATAAGTAGCAGATTACCAGCAGAATAATCAGATACGACGACGCACTTGGATCAGTATCCAAGCATTCCTCCTTTGATAAGTGACTCGGCACGTCGCGGGTGCAGGATTCTCTGTCGCAGGGATTCCTGTCCCTTTTGTGGAGCGTGAAGCTTAACGTACATTATAATGCTCCTCGCGTGCCTCCATTATTGTACGTTCTTCCGCACGCTTGTGGCGATACCCAAGCAGATGCAGAAAACCGTGAACAAAAAGTCGGACGACTTCTTCTTCGTAGGTAAGTCCGAACCTTCGTGACTGAACTTTCGCCCGTTGCAGTGAAATGTAGATTTCACCCAGCAGATCTTCATCTCCGAAAGGGAACGACAGCACATCGGTGGGCTTATCCATCTCGCGGTACTGCCGATTCAGTTTCCTGATTTTGTAGTCCGAGCAGAAGACAACGTTAATTGTACATGACTTCGGAACGTTTTCTTCTCTTATTATTCGTTTCGCCGCTTCCTGAACAGCCCTGCGAGGCAGATCCAGGCGGTCGTAGTCGTGAAAAAGAAGCACCTGTTTCGTGGCGACGCTCACGGATTTTCTTTCAGAAATTTGGGCCGAATCGCACAAAATACGGGATTATACGGCTTGAATCGCCGGATCACCCTGCCTTTCGAACTCTTGACGGTACCCCCTGAATATAGTACAATTGGGGTGCTCGCCAAAAGGTTGCAGCGAAATTCAATGTGTTTTTCACCCCGAACCGGCGATTACCGAGTCGGGAACTCGCTCTTGTTCCTGAGCGCGTACAATCACGAATACCTGGAAACAGTCCGGTTCCGGGTTCTCATCGAAGGAAAGTGAAGGAGGGAACATGCACCGGCAAACCGTCTTTCTGCTCGCCGCACTGCATGCTCTCATCCTCTCCGAGATAGCACTCCCTCAACAAAATACTACGGGCGCAGGCCGACGTTGTTGGCTGGACAATGTACTGGGTGAAGTGAAGGTTCGACGTGGATCCTCGCCTCGGTGGATAGACGCTCGTCCCCGCATGCCGATTCGATCAAAAGATGCGGTTCGAACCTTTGTGGAGTCCGGCGTCGTCGTGGTGACCTCCGAGGGTACCAAGTTGAGTCTGGGCGAGAATTCAACAGTAGAAATGGCTGAATTCCTGGGTTCAGACCCCTCCAATGCACAGACAAAAGTGAAGGTGTTGAGCGGGAAGCTCCTGTCCGACGTCAAAAAACTCACCGGCTCAAAATCTCGTTTTGAGTTCGAAACTCCTACCGCAACAGCCGCCATCCGTGGTACCCGCGTCGGATTTGACGTGACCGTCGAGCGCACCGATATCCGCGTATATGAAGGAAAGGTCCTGGTGCGTCCCAAGGGTTCCCAGAGCGGTGCCGAGTTGAAATCCAATCAAATGACACAGGTTGCCAAAGGGCAGAGAACCGTCGCCGTAAAGGAATTCAAAGAACCGCCGCCGGAAGAACTGGTATCTTCCGCTGAAAAGGTGAAAGCCGATACGAGCATTGTGGCCGATACGGTAACTACCCTTGTCGACAGTGTGCGGCAGGACTCACTGGTGACGGACTCCGTGCCGGTCGAAGATGGGGGTACGCAAGATGATTCGACTGATGTGGATACCACTTCATTGCTGGAGGAGCCTGCGTCGGATTCCGCCGTCTATGTAGCAGAAAACGATTCTCTGATGAATGCGCCGCAAACCGAGCTGAGTCTTGAACTCGCCGAGCCGGCGGAGGGTAGTGAGTTTCAGGTCGGGGCTCCGATATCGGTTTCCGGGACGGTGAATCCGCCTGAAGCAAAGGTGCTGGTGCGAGGCCGACCGGTGAAGGTCGGAAATGGTGGCGCATTCGACCTCAAGGTACCCGGCCCCGCGAAGGCTGGAGACTACTCGCTTCCCATTGAGGCGTCGTTCGAGGGGAAAACGCGTAAGATTGTCAGAAATTTCACCTGCTCTCCTCTCGATGAATCGGGGTTGAAACTGGAGGTCGCCACACCTGCGGACGGGAGCATCATTCGTGACAATGCAGTCCGTGTATCCGGCATGACCACTCCCGGGGCCGCCGTAATGGTAAATGGAACGAAAATTGTCGCGGGTTCGGACGGTGCATTCCGGTACTCCTTGCCGATTACCGGAACGGACTCGGAGGTCCCGATAGATATTGAGGCGGTCCTCGGCGATCAGAGCACCAGTCTCACCAGAACCGTGCGTCGAAAGTCGTCTGGGGGTTTGACTCTCTCAATCAGAAGCCCCGCGGACGGCGAGCGGATAAGCAAGACAGAGATACCGGTCACCGGTACCACAACTCCGGGAGCAAAGGTAACGGTAAACGGAATTCCGGCTGCCGTGGGACCTGCGGGGGGCTTCGCCGCTCGCTTACCTATCCCGGACGAGAAGAATATCTACGAACTGGAGATTCGTTCGGAACTCAATCGGGAAGAGTTTTCAGAAAACCTACAGGTACAATATCTACCGGTGATCCGGGATCTCCGTCTGACTGTAAACAATCCACCCGGTGATTTCCAGACGAAGGAGACGCGCATTCCCGTTGCCGGTCGAGTTGAGCCCGCGGATGCACGTATCATGATCAACGGCCGTAGTGTTGCAAACCGAAACGGCACTTTTGCTACCGTGATCCTTATCCCCGACGATCCCGGCGAGCACGATATCGATATAGAAGCGGAATTTGAGAATCTCAGCGCGACACAGACACGGACCGTGGTATACGATCCGGCGGGCAACTGCTCATTCAATACCGAGGCCCCCATCCTTCAGCCTTCGGTTCTTCAGCCGGTAGTAAACCAATCACGTATGAGCTTCAGTGTAATCGATAGAACGCCACACGATGAGATCAAGTTCCACCATTCGGTTGACGGTGGTAGCGATTATGAAACCGGTGTGTCCGGAGGGGTGTTCGGGATGGAGTTTCTTCCGGGGCTCCACGACTATGAGATCTATGCGGAGGACATGTGCGGAAACAAATCGGCCGTGCTTCGCGGGAAAGTATCCTACATGCCCTCACGTCCCATTATCCGGATGCGGAATCCATCCGGCGACAAACTCATTCGGGTTCCCCCAAGCCGTCATCCGCACGAAGACGGCGCCTTCGAACCGATATTCACCGTGGAATTCAGCATTGAGAATCTTCCCGGCGACGACTATCGGTTGCTGAAGGAAGTGGTTGTCAGAAACAATGGGGCTGTTGAAGCATCTGAAAAGACATTCACCGACGTAGATTTCGATTTCGATATACAGCTTCGGCGCGGAGCCAATGTGATAGTGGTCGAGGCGAGGGACTCTCAGGACCGTGTCGTGCGACGTCAAGTTACCGTGCGGGTCAGGTAGACTTCTTTACTCGGAGGATATCATCGATAGTGAGTCGGCTGCGAAGCTTGAGTCAGCCTGCGAAAGCGGATACCGTGGCATTTCGGCAAACTCACATCGACCCCGCTCAATGCGACTATTTGCATCGCTTCGGTAACCGGATCGAAGAACCTGAGTAGTGTTTGTCCGGAAACCTTCGGAAACGGACGCCGAGCCCCGATCTCAATCGGGAAGGTGCCCGTTTTGGGCCGGAAACGGGGGGTTCATCTTCCCGAAGTTAATTCGGGACTCGATGAACGGGGTTTTCGGACAGGCACTAAGGACAGGCTTCGACATTTTCTGATTGTGCTCACTGGAACAACTCGCCTGGTCCCCGGGCGTCGTCGGCTCGGCAATCCAACGGTAAGGAGAACGGATTTGTGAGACCTTTCTGCATATTCCTCATCTCGGTACTTGCTTTATCTTTGAGAGTCTATTCGGAGAACACAGAGGAACGTGGTGTTGTGGTAAACGACGGCAATACGAGCGCTGTTTCGCCTTCGGCGGGAACCGACGGGGCCGGTCCGGGACGAGAACGTCCTTTGGCGGTAACGCAGGCGACGGAAATCCCTCCGGGTGTTTTGTTCGGGGAATTTG
>CAZEMW010000141.1:0-7520 GCA_964513105.1 uncultured Fibrobacterota bacterium | reverse complement strand
CCAGAAAGATTATGGACGGAGAGAAAAAGGTCCGTATCTTCGGGGAAGAACACCAGGTAAAATGCGACATAAAAGTCATGGACAGTTTCAGCGCGCATGCCGATCGACGCGGGCTTCTGGAATATGTCAAGATGACTCCGCCCTCCCGACTGAAAAACATTTTCCTGGTCCATGGAGAACCGGAGCAGGCATCTCCCCTCAAGGACGCTCTAAGGAGCATGGGATATCCCCACGTGTTTTATCCGGAATTCGGAACTGAAGTTGAGATCCCTTTTGGCTGACCCGGCTTATCCCGGATCCTGAAATGCCTTCGTCTCTCGGCACTGGGCCACGGAAGGGGAGCCAAAGCCCCCCTCCCCGGGTCGAAGGGCAACCATACGGACATGATCCGTGTGCCCCGCGGCAGCGTAACCCACCGTTGGGATATCCAATCGAATGCTTCTCCACAAGAGAAGTTTGCTTCCACACCTCTGCGAAGAACCGGCCATACTATCCGGCACAGGCGTTGTATGGCCTACCGGCTGCGTCATGCCTTTGCGCGACGACTGAAGAATTCGTCCCGATTACACACTCCCGCAAACCCGGTGACGGAGTTGTCCTTCACGATTAGATCGGCTTTCAATTGGGCCTCCGGCAAGCTTTTCTTGCAAACAGAACCATCATTACGTAAATCTAACATTCTTAAGCTACTTTACCCTATTGCCGAAATAGCAAATCCGTTCCGAATGATTCCTTGAACATCCTAGTGCAACGGAGGCTGTCTCTATGAGAGTGTTTCTAAGAGAAGTCATGACGGTTCGCTTCAAGCCCGACAAGCAGGCGGTCCAGGCCGGTTTCCTGGCGCTAGCGTCGATTGCCGCAAGTTTCGCAGCGGGAATGCTCGATACCCTTCCTGATCCCTTCGACAGAATCGCGTTTATTGTTTTCCGAGACCTTACACAGATTATTCTTCTCGGAATAGTCTTTCCATTCATTCTTGCGGGACGTCCTTCCAGAGAACTGATAAGCAGTGGTATCCGCTTTGACAAACCTCTCCGCCACCTGGGAGTGAGTACCGCACTCGGGGCTCTCCTATTTCTGCAGTTCTGCCTGGAACCGGGAACATCATTTCGTCCAGTCGATTCAAATCTGCTCAACGGCGCGTACTACGTCATGGTTGCGAATGTTTTCGAAATTCTCTTTTTCGGTTGTTTTCTACGCTTTCGTTTTGAGAGGTCATTAGGGATTATTCCTTCGATTGTGGTTGCTTCGGGCGCGTTCAGCCTCCACCATGCCGGTTTTCAGCCTGAGTTCGGCAAGCTCTTTCTTGTGGGGATTCTTTTCTTGTCTATTCTCCGCGCAGCCAATCATTGGCTTGTGCTTTTTCCCCTCTGGTGGGTGGGCGGACTTGGCGATGTCCTTTTTCGTTCACCCGAAACAATCGCTGTTGACTGGAGCGGAGCGTGGCTCTGGGCGACCATGATTCTGGCAACCATTGTTGCGATGTTTGTCACAAGGTATCCATTCCGAGCCGCTTGACTCAGTTGTGCCTGTCTGAGAGCCCTCGAGAACGGACCCCGAGCGGGAGGGATGCAGTGAGTGCGTGGAATAGTCGAGGAACCCATTTTTGGCCCGAAATGGCGGGCTTATCCCGGCTCGCTCGATGAAGGTTATTCTCGGACAGGCACTACGTGGTTTCCGTCCTCCCATTCAGCACCTCGTCGGGCGGTGAGTGAAGACCTGTGAATGGGCAGTGGTATTCTTCCGGAATCCAGAATCCTTTCAAAATGCTTCGACCTCATCGAGAAATTTTCGATACACATTCGTATCCCGCAAATCGTACCCACGTTTCCGGTACAATGCATTGGCTGCGGCTCTGGTCGGGTGAGAGGTGAGGTCGATCGTCCGTGCTCCGAACTCTCGGGCCAGACCCTCCGCTTCCGTCAGCAAGGCCGCGGCGACTCCCCTGCGACGCATTGATTCGTCAACGACAAGATCCTCAATTCTGCATCGCGCGGCGGAAGGGGTCCGAAAAAAAACTACCGTAACCATTCCAACAATATCTTGTTCGGGTGTGTATGCCGCCAGTAGTCGGCAGCTTTGGGAATGGACAATATCCCGAAGATTGTCTACACGGATCGAGTGGTCTCGTGAGGTAAGTTGTTTCAGCAAGCCGGACAGCGCACCGGCCACGTCCTCGGTAGCCGCCGTTATCTCCTCAATATGTAATTTCATCATTGAGCCTTATCCCAAGTTATGCAGCCGACTTACGGCATTCTGCGTAAGCTGTTGCTCGCTCTCGCCTGCGAACCCCGGGTCATGTTTGCTTTCCCAGGTACTCGGCGGGATTCACGCGGTGTTTTTTCGGGTTGGCCGAAGACTGAATCTGGTACGCGTTCCCTCTCCGAGTCTGCATTTCGGAAAGGTCATACTCTATGGGCTTGGGCAGTTTGTGACCCTGGGTGTCAAACAGAACGGTCACAAACGGAGACATCAGTTTCCCCCGATTGGCGCGTGTGACCACCCCCATCTCGCCGGACTTCAATATAACAAAACTCCCGACCGGATATATGCCCAGGTGCTTTGTAAACCGCTCGACTATTCTTCGGGAGTAGGCTTCATCGCATCCCTGAAAGATGTGAGCCAGCGCTTTCTGAGGAGTCCAGGCACCTCTATATACTCGGTCGGTCGTGAGGGCGTCGTAGACATCGGCAACCGCCGCGATCACTCCCTCTTCGGATACCTGCTTCCCTTTGAGCGCACGGGGATAGCCGCTTCCGTCAAAGCGTTCGTGGTGCTGCTCCACCATTCGATATACCGTCTGCGAAGCTCCGGGGTAGCCGGCCCGCAAAAGCTCTACTCCATAGAGCGGGTGCTTTTTCATTTCGTTGAATTCCCAGTCAACGTATTTGCCGGGCTTATTGAGAACGCTCTCCGGTACTTTCATTTTGCCCAGGTCATGCAGCAACCCACCAATTCCAATCTGCACAAGGTGTTCGCTTTCATAACCCAGCTCTTTTGCCAGGGAAGTCACCAGGATGGAGACATTGAGCGAGTGTACAAAGGTGTACTCGTCATACCCTTTGATCTGAGACAAACTGGCAAGGGCATCAGGATTCCGGGAGATACTCGCGGTAAGCTGCCTGGCAGCATTCTCGACTTCGCCGGCAGAAAAACGCTTTCCCATGCGGGCCGATTTCAAGGTATGACGAACCACCGTGAATGATTCTTTGTGGATCTCCCGTGCCGCCTCAATTTCTTCGAAGTAGGCTTTCTCCCGAGTGTCGCTCTCAGGAGCCTGAACGGTTGCCGGAGCGGAGGTATCGAACCCCTCCGGGGCGACTCCTTTGTCGGTGTCTATCTGCAGGGTTTTGATACCACGAGCTTTGAGTCTGTCGATCTGGCCCTGGTTGGCAATTTTGCTGTTGGCGCTGAGGAGGAACGTGCCTTTTTGGTCGAAGATGTCCTGCACATACATGCCGACCTTCAAATCATCAATATCAATCCGAAGTGTACGTCGTGCCACAGCAGAATCCATTCGTTTGAGCCGGAGTCGTACGCCGGGAATCACATCTAAGCCGGCAGAGCCGGAAGATCAAAGATCAAAGATCAAAGATCAAAGACCGAAGATCGAAGATCAGACTTTAGCGCCGTTCAGTCACCGAAAATCAGACTTCGACATTTCGGCGGAGCTCACTTCGGCATAGTCAGTGCATCGCAGTGCAGAGCCAGGCTCAGCCGCCAAACAGAGAAATTTTTTGTCTGACAAATAGTACGCTTTGTCAGATACATAGTGCCTGTCCGAAAATCCGCTTTGGTGTGTCGGCCGAGCGAGAAAGCGCTTGGCGTGGCGTCACAAAGAGGCGTATCCGCGGCGATACGGCGATTTGGGACAACGAAGCCAGGCGCTTTCGCAGCCGGTCGAAACGCCGAATGGGGTTTTCGGACAGGCACTAACTTACTCGGAAAAATCGTGCGAACCGCCCGGATTTGCGGTGTTGGAACGGGTGTTCCGGTGGCATTGGCAGTGGCTCTCCTGTCCGCCTGCACGTTTGAGGAAAGCCTTGCTCCGGAGCTCCTGATGTCGAAAGTGGGCGAAGGACGGATAGCACCGCATGGAACAACCCGGTTCGCCTTTTCGGAACCCTTGGAGAATGAATACGTGGAGCTGGCATTTATTCCGGATCACGGAATCGGCTATCACACATATCTGACGCCGACAAAAGACACGCTTGTCCTCGACATCTCCGGTATGCTTCCCGGCAATTCGACCTTTACCGTTTCTCCGACTACCAAGATGACTGCGGAATCGGGCGATGAAATCGCCCCATATGAAGCCAAATTCACCCTCACTACCTATCCCACCGAAGATTTCGGCAACAATGGTTCGGCGACCGCGACTCCTTTTGAAGCACCGATGTACGGTACACTGGAAAACGGATACGATACGGATTGCTTTGTGTTCACAAACATATCAAACTGTATGGTAAGACTCACCTTTGAGCAGGGAGTTACGTCCTGGACGATCCGAGACGGAGCGGGGGCCGTATTTGAGGAGCGCACTATTGCCGTGTCGTCTGATTCGATATACATCGATGCTTCTCGACCACAGCCCGTCACGCTCTGCCTGAATCCACTGATGCTGGCCCCCGACTGGTACCGAATCGACACCACGACGATCGACTGAATACCTATGAAAGAAGTTACGACACCTCTTAAGTTCGAGAATGAGGCCCTCACGGCTATCCGGGCTTTGAAACAGGACCCCGGCGATTCCGAGGCGCTGAAAACCGTCTCTAATTTGTATTGGCCCACTCTCATCGGAGGGCTCAAAGACGCCGTTCACGGCGAAGAAGGACCGGAGCATTTTCTATCCACCCGCGAATCATTCATCAATTTCGGACTTATTGAGGACCTGATCGATCCGGAAACACACCTGCAAGAACTGATTTTTGATACCGAGAAACGTTTCCCCTATCTCACGGTCGCTTTCATGTCTCAATGGCTTCGGGAAACCATCAACGAGATCCGGGAAGGTAATCGCTCAAAGATGCTTCTAAGGGAAGTCGATTCCACCAGAATGCAGATCCGGAAATATGAAGAAGCTATCGAATCCATTCAGGAAAATCGTGAGCGCATTCTATTGCAGGAACTCGTGCAATCATCCAATCGGTATTCCGAGCCGAAGCTGAAAAAGATTATGGAGAAGATGCGAGAGGCCGACTCATTGCGTTTATGTAACCTTCGGAGCAGAAAAGCTGCCTCCAAAGGCAAATTTCTTTGTGTTGAAGAGCGTCGAGAACTCGCCGAACGAGAGAAGGTACTTTCAAAGGATCAGGCTCGCGAAGAGGGATTGATGACCGAAGTCGAGAATCCCGACGAACGTCGGAATCTCAAACAAATCGGCGACGGTCTCTCAGATACCTTCGAACGCATTATCGATGCCGAACACAAAACTGCTTCACTGGAACAGGAAATTGAGGAAATCGAGCTCAGGCAAACCAAAATGTCTCCAATGGAGGTAGAAAGCAGGATTGTCGAATCACTTGAGTACATACGTGATCTGGTGAAATTGTCGGCAAAACGCCTTCACCTGGAATCCTGTTCGATTCTCAAGCCAAACGACCATCCTTTCACGCTGAAAAAGATTCAAGCGTGCCTCAGTCGAATTATGGAATTTGATCCGAAAGTGTTCTCAAACGACCGGGTGGCATATCTCGGGCGTCCGAGTGTGCTTCTATGTCCGGGGAACGGCAATGCTCTATATGATTGGAAAAACAACATTCTGATCGTGCCGCTTCTTCCGATGCGGGGCGATTTCATGGCCTCCATCGCTCACGGCATTATTGAGTATCGTTTCGATACCGACGAGGATAAACAGCTCATTGGATCGTATTCAAATCTTCCCGAAAACAAGGGTGTCAAATCGATATACCGCCTGAAAGAGCGACTGGCAAAAGAGTACGTCCAGTGGATGACCCAGGAATACAAGGGTTTTCGAGTGTTGTCCCGCGACATTCGCAAATGGTTTGAACATGAGATAGGCCCCGACAAAAACGACATCTATTGTCCTCCCGAATTTCAGCCGTT
Source organism: uncultured Fibrobacterota bacterium (assembly GCA_964513105.1). Classification (GTDB taxonomy): domain Bacteria; phylum Fibrobacterota; class Chitinivibrionia; order Chitinivibrionales; family CAYFVL01; genus CAYFVL01. The sequence goes on along the minus strand of CAZEMW010000141.1, from coordinate 1,451 downwards.
CAACACAGCTTCAGGCGAAATAAAGAAGCTGATCGACCGTGTTGAGGATCGCCTGTCGGACGACAACGCTCACACATCGCCCAACGTACTGTGGGCCGGCAGTATTCTCCACTTCCAGATGGGCAATTTCAAACGCGCGTATGAATGCTCCAGAGAGTTTGTGCATTCCGCCGGAGCGAACCATCGCCTGGCCTGGTACAATTTCGGTCACATTGCGGCAAAAGTGGCTCGAAAACAGGAAGCAGTCGATGCTTTCAAACAGTTCGTGCAGGATCATCCCCAGAGCTGGTGGGCATCGGTCGCCCGGGCCCACTTAAAACGACTTCAACTCGGTTAAATACGCTTTCTACTCCGTACCCGTTCTATTTTTTAGAGTTCGGTCCGACCGAGACTTCCCCTTCCGACGTATTGATTCTCGGAGGATTTGTCGGCCGAAAGGATTGAGCATACGTTTTCGCCTGCCCGGACGTCGGCATCGGCTCCAGCCCGATCATGGCCGGCATGCCGGCAACTTAGAGAGAAAAGGCGTCGCGGACCGGTCGTTCCCCGAGCATTCACCCGCGGGAGTTCCGGTCCGGTTTCGCGTTGCATTGATAGAGGAGCAAGATTTGCAGAGACTACCTGTCGTGTCGGTTGTTGGTCGCCCGAATGTGGGAAAATCATCATTGTTCAACAGAATTCTGCGGAAACGCATTGCCGTTGTGGACGATGAAGAAGGTGTCACTCGAGATCGCAATTACCAGCATGCAGTCTGGGAGGATCGCGAGTTTATCGTCATTGATACCGGGGGTCTCATCCCTACATCGGACGAACCGATTCCCGGTGAAATTCACGGCCAGGTCGACGCGGCAATGGCTGAATCAGATGTCGTAATTTTCATGGTCGATGCAACAGTCGACCCCACCGACCTTGATCTCATGGTCGCCAAACGACTCAGACGGGAACATCGGTCACGACTGGTACTTGCGGCAAACAAAGCCGACAAGGAAGAAACCGCGGTTGAGAGCAGCCAATACGTCTCACTCGGATGTGGTGAGCCAATCCCGATTTCCGCGCTGCACGGGCGCGGTGTTGCGGACTTACTCGATCGTGTAGTCGAGCTGCTCCCGTCGCCCGACGAACTCCCGGATCACCAGGGAGAAGTGGAGGAGCTCAGCATTGCATTTCTCGGCCGCCCGAACGCCGGAAAGTCTTCACTGGTAAATAAACTGGTCAACAGCAAACGGATGATAGTCGATTCGGTGCCCGGCACCACCCGAGATTCGATCGATACGCTCATGACCTGGCAGGGCTGTCCCGTACGCCTTATCGACACTGCCGGCCTGCGCAGAAAATCGCAAGTCAAATACGGCGTCGAATACTATTCGAACCTTCGTACAATGATAAGCGTAGATCGGGCTCGAATATGCGTCTTGATGATTGATGCAACCCGCGGTGTGGCGGAACAGGAC
>CAZEMW010000140.1:0-7522 GCA_964513105.1 uncultured Fibrobacterota bacterium | reverse complement strand
ATTCTGGGGACTGTGATCGTTGTTCATCATCAAAAGCGTAGTTCGTAGGCTGCCAGTAGCTCCCGATCGAAGTAGTCGGTCCCAAACTCACGCTCCAATCCCAAACGCCCGTACACGGAACTGCGGCGACCGGGATTGAATGTAACAGTAGTCAGGACGTCCCATTCGTCGGACGGTGGTCCATCGTGGTCGTTGGTGTGGCGAATCCCGGCATCAAACGTTGCCGAGAAGACCTCTTTCACCACCTTCCACGTCGTCCCTCCCGAAATATAGTACTGGGACAGGGCATAGTCACCCTCGGAAAGGGTTCCGGTACCCGATAACCGCGTCTCCAGAGGGCTGTCCTGGATGATATTGTACCATGAACCGCCAAAAGAATTCCCCCGAAGTTCTATCAGAAACGGCGTTGGTACATACCGTTTGGCCGAATCACTACTCTGAGACGAGTCCTCCGCCAAAACAACCGCAGAATTCCGGAAGCGAGACCGGTTGTAGTTGATAGAAAACGTGCTCGAGCTCTTGCCGATATCATGTGTATATTGAGAATGTATGCCAAACACATTGGCATCATCTTCGTTGTCCGACAGGCTTGCCGGCTCACTCAGACGCTCTCCTGAAGTCGTCATGAAATGGACAGTTGCCGAGGGGTATTCCGGCGACCAGAATAGCGAGACCGAACCCGACATTCTGAACCGATTCCGAACTGCAGGCTTGACCCCATCGAGGAGGTCTCTGTAGAACCCCACATCGCTTTTCACCGCAATTTTGCCGTCGAACATGTGAAGTTCTTCGCCAATATCGAATCCGTTCCGATTGGTGTTCAAGCTGGGATTACCGTGAGATACAAAATTCGGCCCTATATAGTAGTACCTGAACTCGAACAGCTCACGAAATCGTCCGATCGGGAAATCAAGCCTCAGCCCGGCATCCCAGGCCGTGGATCTTTTCAGGCCCTCCCATCCGGCCGGGAGCGGTATCGTAGTCTCATTCAACACGATAATTGTCTGAACATCCTCAGGTCCGATCCACAAAGATACGTCGCCCAGTTGCTCTTCCAATGAATCGTCTTTGAAAGGTCCCCCCGAAATGTTCCTGGTCAGAAAACTGAGTGCATAGTTACCGAAAAGCGAAATCCGTCGATCCCAGAACCGGACCTCAACGTCTACGGCAAGCGCGAAATTGTCCCCCGGCGCTTCACCTCCATACGTGACGACCTGCGCCGTGTCCCCCGACGCGAGAACCGCGGATGTATCCAGGATCATCTTGAGTTGCTTAATAGATTCGGGATCATCACTCGACTTGAGAAAGGCCAATCCGAGCTTGAAACGCCTTCCCGAACCAAAATGCAGTCTGCCGGTAAGCATCGATCGGCGATAGGTTCCGTCGCTGAGGAAATCAGCCGAATCAAGAAAACTAATTGGATCCCCAATGCCAAGTAGACTGTCGATTTTCGCCTGAAGCGCCTCTTCGTCAAGTACATACGGTTCGACCGCTCTTCTCGTCGTGCCGAGGGCAAGATCGAGGTTGACGCCGCTTTGAGGTGTACTGAGTTCAAGCTCTAGTCCCCGCATGCGCGTACCATGGAGCAGAAAATGATTTGATTCCGGCCAGTTATCACCGATGCCGACCCGCACCACATTTCTGTACCCGGTATTGGCTCGAAACGTCTGAACGGATTGCCCATGTTCCAGAACATCGGAATAGAGCGAAACGACACTGCTGTATGACCACGGCCCGGCATGCCCCGATAGATCCCCCTCAAGGCGACCAACCCACTTGCCGGAATCCTGTACCGAAAGGTATTCCACGCCCGCGTATGCACGTCCCGACGCAACCAGATCTACCGGCGTAACGCCTTCAAGGTCCGCACCGGCCTGAATCATGGCAACCCGACGCTCATCGGTGAGAGAATCGGTATCGGTAATGTAGCAGCGATAGGAGCGGTACTCCAGAAGACGAAAAAACCGCCCATACAGCGCTACCGTTATGATATGCGGACCAATGAGGTCTTCACGAGAATCGAAGCGAGCATCGGGAACGAATACAACTGTCGATCCACTTTGACGAAGCCGACCGGATATGTTCATTCGATCAAAATAGACGCGAACCCGTCTGACATCCTCCACACCCTCATACCGCACGGATATGAAAAAGTCTTTATCGAGAACAAATGCATCTTCAAGCGGTGCCACGGGAATGATACGGGGCATTGCGGGAGCCAACATCCCGGCCGCAATCATCAAAAACCCGAAAAGCCTCATCCTGAAGACGTTTTTCACTGGTACCGTACCGTTATTGTTTTTGACTCGCCCTTTGAATTATAGAATCGGACATTCAAGCCCTTGAGCGACCGAGGTGTAAATACCGGCATGATCCGCACTTCCCTGCTCAAAGGTGTCAGACTAGTCTTTGCGGAAGATCGATTCTCGATGGTTACGCCGCCCTCGAGCACCTTCCACTCCTCAAATGAGAATTCATTTCTGCCTGTTGCAGAGATTGTGAAGGGGACGCCTCCCGGCACCCGAATCTGAGATCCTTTGTCAACAGATCCCATTTGGTCATGATAGACAAAATGGACCAAACTGGTGTCCCCCGTTGCCATGGTGTCGAGGGGGAGGTACGGATTGGCCGTATCCGGAACAAACACTGCTCGAACCACGGCATCTTCTCCCTCGACAAGAACCTCGGTTTCCGAACTCCAGGTATCCCTGATTTTTACTCCCGTACCGCTCAATGGAGTCCACTGCAGAAAGCGTTGCCCTCTGTTGGGAACAGCCTCTATTTTTGTCCAGCGATTACGAACGATGTATTCTTCCTTGCCGGGATCAGTCCTTCCCAGGCCGTTGGTAGTCAATCGAAGCTTTGCCGTTTCGGTGGTGAATACCGCGCGTATTGAAGCTGCACCTTTATGAACGATCGCGGTCTGCTCGGAATTAGTCAAGGTGTCCTGCAGGAAAACCTTATCCGAATCGCCCTCGGCGATACGCCATTCAACGAACGCAGCCTTTGCATCGGGCACTGCGATGAGTTCTTGAGGACACCCTTCGCAATTGCGAATCAATCCGGTCGGCTCGACATATCCCCCCTCGGTGGACTCCACATTCAAGGAACAGATAGTCGGTGAAAAGCGAGCAAGCAACACGGCGTCTCCGGCCGACAGAGTGACCATAGTTGATTCGGCGTGCGGGTTCTCAATTTTGGCCCATCCGCCCCGAAGTCGCCAACCCAGGAAATGTTTATTCCTGCGGGGACGGGCACGAAGAAGAACGGGTTCCCCGTGAAGTACCTCCGTGCCTCGAGAGGGTGAAGTTCGTCCGTACCGACTTCGTTGTATGTCCAGCTGATACCGTTTTTTCGTGACAACGGGCTGTAGTCTTGTGGGGCGACGACTGACCACAACCGCATCCTCCCGTCCATTAATTCGCGGCCGTCCATGCAGCGCTTCCCATTCAATGACCTGATATCCTTCTTCGGGAGTGACTCTCAGACGCACGGGCTCATTGCGCTCAACAAAAAAACTGCCGGTCGGCTCGACAATCGCATTTTCGCTGCCGTAGACCTCGACCTCTATTGGATTATCGGCAAACACGGCTTTCAAACGGGCGTCGGTGCTGTCGAGAATTGCTTCGGTGCGCGGAGATCGGTAATTTCGTATTTCGGCATCTCCGGCCGACACTTCCCACCGAAGGAAATAGTATCCGCTGTCCGGGCGCGCCTCCAGCAGGATTTCTTCTTCGTGCCCGACCTCAACACTATCCGCCGGCGAGGTTGTTCCCCCGGGGCTACTCTCAAGTGCCAACTGATACCTTGCCGGTCGAAAGACCGAAGTAGCCTTGCCCCGCGAAGCGCTCAAACGAATCACCGTTTCTCCACTATCGCTTCGCTCAACGGTGACGCCACGAGATGTCTCCCAGCGCTCGACTTGATATCCTTTTCGGGGACGGACTTTGACCTGGATCGGCTGGTCCCTTTCTACGGGTATTGTCCCTTTCGGATCGATCCACCCTTTTTCCTCATCGGCCTGAACATTCAACATTCCAGGGTTTCGAGAGAAACGCGCCTCAATTTCAGCTCTGCCCGCAACTCTAACCAGAGTTGTATCCTGAGCGATATGGCGGATGTCGGCCAGACCTTTCACCACCCGCCAGCCCACGAAATTGTACGGAGAAGATGCATCGGCGATAATATCGGTGCCCACTCCTCCAACAACAGGCAGCCGGCCCTTTGGGTTCACCCGTCCGCCCTCCCCGGCGCTGAGCACCAGCTCATGTATCAGCCCGGTCGGAGGCTCAAGAGCTTCGAGCTTCGAGACGATATCCATCATTCTTGGCAGCTCTTCAGGATGGATGATCCCCGTCTGCGGCGGTTCGTCCCCGGCGACAAAGGCCACGGAATAGGGAGCCAGGTACACCCAGCCTTCATACATCTGATCGGCCATGCGCGAAAAGCCGTTAAAGTTGAAGACCGTGGTGGCCGAATGATCCTCATCCCGAATGACCAGAACACGGCTGTTGTCCACCGAAAGCAGATTCGGGCCGGAGAAAATATCGAGCGATGAGGAATCTTTTTCTTCGACATCAAACCGAGTCCAGCCGGCTTTTATGCGACAGCTTTCGGTGGTATATCCAAGGTCGCTGAATCGATACACCGAAACCTCAGTGCCCGGCGCGAGCTGAACCGTCGTCTTGCTATGCATATATCGCAGCTCAACCATCCCGGTTCTGCCGGTTCGAATCACCGTCCCCGAGTTGCACAGAAACCCCTTACCCACCAGAACCCCGCGCTCGGAGTCTTCATGCCGGGCAAGTACGAACCCCCGTGATCGAACGACTACCGCGACCGGATCCGCCGCGGACTGCGCTGCACACAGTGCGGATACAAGGAATCCCACCCAGAAAAGCGATCGTCCCTTACCCATCAGCTCTACCGCACTCCCGTTCCGATGACTCTGTACTTGCCCGTTACCATACTGTCGACCGATTCACGCAATTCAGATACATCCGCGCCATCATTCTCAATACTGATTTCGGCCCGTTCCCGAAATGGTAAAACCTCATTCAGCTCGTCTTGACTGCACACTTTGGAAAGTATTCTCAGAATTTCGTCGATTTCGGGATTTGCCTTCCCCAGGAACATGAAACCGAACAGTTCACTTCTAAGCGTTGAACTTGAAAACCCCTTCAGAAAGCCGACAATCTCCCAGTAGTAGACTGTTCCGGAAACGAGTCGGGGCGCATGAGCGGGATAGCGAAAAGTGAAAACGGTGGTTCGTTCGGAATAAATGGGAGCCCGACGAGCCGCTTCATGGGCAGATTCGCTTCCTCGGGCCTCGTACAGGCGTATTTCGTATACCGGTGTCTCGCCGTAAATATGAGGAGGAAGGTCCGAAGACCACATGAATACGGGATTACTCTCGTGCAGCATAGGGATATCCCGAGACGATTCCCGTCCCGGACTTATGAGCGATATGTTTGTTGCATTGAGAATGGTATGGGAGTGACGTCCACCATCTGCGACTTCTTTGTTCGCCTGATCCAGAAGAACCATCTCCTGAATCACCTGACCGTCGGGCACTCGCTGAGTTCTGAAATACCTTTCCCGGATTTCGTAATCCGAGAGTTCGAAAATGGTTCTCTCTTTATAAAACCGTGCTCCGGGATCACCGTCAAAAAAAGCTTTGCTGGTAACCTGGGATCGCGTTTCATTCGGGCCGAGCGAAAAAAGATTCGATTCGCATTCATAGAGTTTTTCCCTGGTTTCCGGTCCGGACACGGGACTCAGCTGTACCGTCACCGTATAGCGAACCCGCACATTCTTCAACGAATCAAAATTGCCGAGATTATCAATGTAGGCGACAAACACCTGGTTTTCCGCTCCGGAACGAGCAATATCGAAATCCGACGGGGTAATGTTGGTAATCACCGAAGGCATTGTTGAGATGAAGAGCAGATCCTGGCCGGTTGTCGTAAACACGAGGCCTGCCGGGAAGAGCTGCAGACAGGTTGCTACCCAAAGGGGCCTAAGATATTTCATAATTTCCGTCTCTCAGGAAGTCCGGATTGCTTTCTCTGCAATCCCGGCACAATCTTGAATATACGTTAGTGCACCCCCCTGCATTCCTGTTGTGAAACATAAAAACGAAAACTAACACAAAAGGAATATCCGGTAGCCCACCCTGGTAATTTCCTCTAACTTCGTACACACCCGGTTGAGGACTGTTTAAGCATCGAAACCAATCAGGTTTGGATTTTGCTCCCACTTCTAATTTCATTTTTCGGCAAGTAGAGGCAGGCTGAATGTTCCTTTTCACGCTTTCGGCAATTCCAGCCTATGTCGCATTATTGGCGGCATTCATCTTTGATCTGCTGGTGCCGCTCGGCTATGCGGAGTGGATATTGTATATCTTCCCGCCGCTTCTGATTCCGGTTTGGCTTCATGGAAAGCTTCTTCGGTACATGACTATCCTTATAACGACCCTGATGATCGTCGGTTTCGTGTTCTCTCCCCAAAGTATCGTCCCCTTAAGCACAGCCATGATACAACGAACTGCCGGCATCGCGGCGCTATGGATAGTGACCTGTCTGCTACTGAGAAGAGCGCGAGTGTACCGTGCTCTCAGCGACAGCGAAAAGCGGTTCAAAGCGGCGGTCGACAACTACGTGTCCACATTCGTGATTTACGATAAGAATCGGCGTATTCGGTACCTCAACAAAGTCGGGCTTTCCATTATAGGGATGACTCTGGAAGAGGTTGTAGGGCATACCGATGAAGAACTGGCGCCGAAAAGCCTGGTGAATCGGTACATTCCCCATCTCAACAGAGCCATAATTGAAAAGACACCGCAGCACCATGAGTTCCAACTCGAGCTGAGAGGCATGGAACTCATCTACACGGTAGATTATATTCCCCTGCTTGATGAAGACGGCGAAATTGAGCAGATTCTGGCGATCACCTTCGATATTACCGAGAGGAAGAAAAGCGAAGAAGCCATTCGCCGAAAAAGCGCCGAGCTGGAAGCTACGATAAACTCGCTTCCCGACGGATATATTCTGTATAACACCGACGGAAGTATTCGTCGACTGAATAAGATTGCCCGAGATCTGCTCGGGTACTCCAATGAGGAAATCGAACGCCCTTTTCTGGAGAGGATTAGAGCGCTTAACATCATAACCGCGGAAGGACAATCCTTACCTCCCGACAGGTTCCCCTCAAACCGTGCACTTCACGGAGAGATCGTTCGCGATGAGGTGCTCAGGTTACAGCGACACAAAGACTACTACTGGTTGTCAATAAGTGCATCACCGATAGCCATGGACAACGGACAGGTTCTGGGGGTTGTGCTTGAATTTGCGAATGTCACGGCTCTACGCGATCTACAAGACCGGTTGAGCGAAGAACGCAATTTCCTGAATACGATTCTACAAACCTCGGGAGCATTGATAACCTTAGTCGATGCAAATGGACGAATTGTCCGATTCAACAAAACGTGTGAGCTGCTGTCGGGCTATTCCGAGGAGGAGGT
>CAZEMW010000139.1:0-7530 GCA_964513105.1 uncultured Fibrobacterota bacterium | reverse complement strand
CCTTTGCGTAGAATTCCAGTGTCTGCCAGGTATCGTATTTGACCGACACATCGCTAAGATAGTGGTTTTTGCCGCTGTGGTTGTTTTTCCTCCAGATCGCCCATTTCAGAACCGGTTCCCGACTGAGCCGTATCGACAAAGAGTAGTCGTCGTCATTGAGCGGGTTGATACTGAACAGACTGCACCAACTACGCCAATCCTTGTTATTGACAACCGCAATCTCACTGCCGAACCGCACACGCATCTTGAAGTACGTTTCGCCAAACCGGCAGTTGTTCATGCGTGTCTGGACACGGGACCAGTATCCGCCGGACTGCCACTCTGAATCGTACTGCCAGGTGTAGAGTACTTTATTGTCGGGATTATCCGGATCTTTGTCGATATAGGCGCCCAGCATTGCGGGATTTGTACCGTCTGTTCCATCGACGTAGTTCATAAAGTGTTCGCGCCCGTCGGCCTCCAAATCCTCCACCCAGTCAAAACCGGTCGTCGAGTCATAGCCGCGGATGTGTTTGGCGCGTTGTTCGGTATTGTCCATTGTCGTGAAGGTCCCGGGCTCGAAGCCGGAGGCGAAAATTTTCTCGGCATTGGCGGGAATACCGGCAATTGCCAGAACCGATGCACATCTCAACAACACCCCCCCAAAGTGGCCTCTTTCGCATGTCTTCACCTGCTCCTCCTTTTTGTTCGTAGGTCTTCGCTATCTGTGCACCGTATGAACCGGATAACGCTCTCTGATTGACATTCACCATACGACCGCCCCGACACGCCCGTACATTGTTTTATGCGTGCCGGCTACTTGCCGGTCCAGGCGGTACACATACAGTCCCGGTGGAAACCCGTGCGGTACGCTCCTATCCACTCTTTTCGCATCCTGAATACTGATCTGGGCCACACGCCTTCCCCGCGTGTCCGATACGGTCAAAAGCATGGAACCGTCAATTGCCGTCGCCGTTGACCGACCCGCAAGCAGGCCGGATACAAGCGCCTCGGCGTTACCGTCCGGGCGGTCCACCGAGGCGCGCTTCGGCATGGCGCCGTCTTCAGCCGCGGTAGCTTCATCGCCACAATTCGTTATGCGAATCTTATCGATCCGCACGCCGTCTTCCCACCACGCAAGCAGAAAGCGGTTGCCGCCGTAGCGAAAAAACACCGAATCGGCGATCTCCGCCCATTGCCACTCCTCACTCGGAGAAACGGTAACCTTTTTCGGTTTCCATCCGAAAAAGTGCTTGTGCTGCGATTTCTCGGAGCTGAAGTAAAGCGCATCATGGGCGTTGGACGGTGACCCGATAAGCGCCTCGATACGGTAGAATCGGCTTCGCCGAACGTTTATTTCCATAGTAATCTGCCCCGGATACATCGGATTATTTGGATTCGCAAGCTTCTCCCGATATGTTGTATCGTCAATCTGCAACAGGTCGTCGGGATTATCACCCGTGCCGAGGGGAACTTCAACAAACTGTCCCCCGGAGGCCGACTGATCGTCAACCACCATCATAGGCTCGAGAATATGTACCGCGTTCTCGACCTCGTATTCTTCCGATTCGTTCAATGCTTCATGATCGGGTTCTACCCGTCCGGTATAGTCCTCGAACATCGAACGCATGAACCGCTCGGGCGTCCAGCTCTGCCATTCTTCTTTTCCGTTGCCTCTGCTGAACCACTCGTGTTCGCCTTTGAAAAAGATGTCACGCGTTCCTACGTAGTAGCGCCGGTTGATATCCCGGGCCATTTCGTTATCGGGCATGTATCCGCAGGTTATGATCGTGGCCTGTATGAGCGAGAAGATTCGCCAGGTAACCTGGCTGTAGAGAAGGCTGCTGCGCATACCGCTGCCGTCGCCGGCGATGAACTCGTACATCATGCCGTATCGACCCTCGACCGACGAAATCGCGTCCTCCCTGCAGCGAAACTGCCTTTCGGGATCGTCCGAATGGCGATTGGCGATGCGGCTTTGGGCTTCCCAGTGGAAAATCAGGTCGGCGAGAATCGCCCAGCCGTTGACCGGGTCGTTCATCGACAGTCCCACACGCGTGAACGGGGCTCGTACGCCGTTTTCGCCGACCCCGGTTATTGCATCCCCCGGTAGCGTCCCGCCATTCATCATGTACTCCTTTACTTCGGGCCAGACGGTCCAGGTGGTCTTTGTATGAAGAAGTCGGTATTCTTCAAACTTTGCAATCCAGGAATCGTAGTTAAAAGATGCAAGAACCTCGTCAAGCGTCGTGCCGTCCGCAAGAAAAAACGCCGCCGCGCCGATTGCCACACTCAGATAGCCGGCCTGATGATTCGGGTTGTGCCACTTTTTGAATCCACTTTCGCCGTCAATGGTAATTCGCGCATCATTTCCGTCATGGTGCGTCCATTGTGCGGCGACCGCCATGGCCTTGACAATCCATCGTACTTTGTCCTGCTCCGTTGTCGTTAACTCATTCCATATCGCCGGCGTATGACGGATTACCGCAAAAGCTTGAGCCGTTCCGCTTACGTTCCATCCCAGGGAGCCCGTCCCGCCGGTGCAGGGCGGCTCCGGGGTACGATCGGGATCGGTTCGTTCGATGGAGCCGGAAATCATGAACCGGACGTGCTTGAGTACATGTTCGACAACCGTTTTGTTGTCAACGGTAACGTGGTCCGGATGATAGTGCGCTACATTGGCCAGATACGCCAGCGCATATGACCGCGTACGCTGCCGGCGGCCGCTTTCGGTATAGTCGAGCAACCCCTCGCCGGCGGCTTCGGCTATTGCTTGCTCATTGATCCGAAACAGAGCCGCCTCGGCCGATAATGACGCCGGCAATATGATAAGGTTCAACGCAATGAACACTTTCTTTAACGAAGGTCTCGAACACTTCATTTAGTTTTTCCTTTGTATTCCTTGTGTAATCGAAACGCCTGATGCTTCTATCTTTTCCGTTCACGTCCGATTGAACAGGCGATCCGACGTTTCACCGGTTTCAGTGATTTTCTAAAAAACCGAAACTTGGCAACAGTCTGTTTCCCTCGGATGATTGGATGAAATACACAGTCGGACGAATTCGGCTTAGGGCGTCCTCGCCAAAAGGGCGAATCGTACTCCCGGAGAGGCGTCAAAAGTGTGGATTATTGGAATAACAGAAACCTTTGATCGGGACGCTGGGTTTCATACAGAAGCCGAATCCATTCCGAACTTCTCGCCTTGCGGGACACCCGCACTTCGTCCATGAAGCCCTTGAAGGCGCGTCCGATCTGCAAGGACGTCGTGTCATGCGAGATCCCGATCTTCCCGACAACGCTGTCGACGACAAGCTCTCCGTTGCTGTACATTTGCATTTTTTCACCGTTGTACGCAGCGCAGACATGAATCCATTTTTCATGGGCGGGCTCATTGTACTCCACATTGGTACTTTTTGCGTCTTTTCCCGACAGAAAACGGGACACCAGACTGAGAGAGTCGTCCTTCCGGACATACCCGAAAATGTACCCCTTGCGCTCGTCCCAGTTCTGTTTAGAGACGAACGACGGATACGTCGCTGAATTGTGCGGCTCCCGAAAAAGCCATGTCGAGAAAGTAAACGACTGAACCCGAAAACACGGCGCGTCGGGAACCGAGAGATAGGAAAAGTAACTGCGACCGAATCGATACCCTCCCGCAATAACTCCGTCGGCCGCAACAACAGTATCCCAACTACTGAGCCTTTGGGCGTCGTTGCGAAATGCAGTTGCGTCGAGACAGTATTCCCGACCCGGTGCTTCACCTAAATGCCATACCCCCGAGTATCCGTCACCGGTATCGAACACGGACGCCCCGTCTGAAAGCGAAACGGCCGATTCATTGCCCCAGAGCATCAGTATGTGCTGCCCTTCATCGTCGGGACGAATGGTATCGATCCTCACCCACACTATTGCATTACCTGACTCGGCATTCCAGGATTCTATTTCATAGGGAAGCGCCGACCCCTCCGATGACGCGAAGCGAATATCGGCACCGTTGGCATCAGCCGCGGAGAAAGCAAAATTGTCCGGCGTTAGGCGCACTAGAAGTGGAAAACCGTAAACCGGCTCGGAAATACGGACTCCCGACGGTCCGGTGTTGAGCACCAGTCGTTGGCGATCTTTCCAGTCGTCGAAACCGCTTTCAGTCTTAGGCGCGAGCCGCACCGGCGCAATTCGGGTCGAAGTGTTTGGTCGCACGACAATATTCTCGATGTCCTCGGAGTGATACCGTTTCCGCAAAGGGCTTACATTGATCGAGTGTACCCCGGGCGGAACCCCTTCCAACCTGAATCGACCCGACTCTATTTTGTACGAGGCTTTTCTGTCCAGCGCGTATGGTCGTGCGATAATTTCGAGGCCGGAAACGCCGGGCCCGTCGACAACCCCTTCAAGAACCGACAAACTTTCCGGTTGTACCGGGGTTTGCTCAACCTCTTCGGCACCCTCGGGCACGATACAATCTACGAAGGCTCCCCGGCTCTCTTCGGTAAAAACGGCAAGTTTGTACTCTCCCGGCAAGACCTTCGCAAAGACGTATTCTCCGTCCCGTTCGGTTCTGGTATCTCCACCTCGACCGGCAGGAATCTCTTCGCCGTACAAATAGTCTGCTTCTCGAAGCTGCACCAGAGCCCCTCCGATAGGCGCGCCGGTCGAATCCTGAATCAGTCCCGCGACCCGTGCGTTTCCCGCTTCCGACCCCCCGGCCACGGGGTCACCACCGGAACACGATAGTCCGCCCCACATCAGTGCCGTGATCAGAACGATACCGACCGCCACTCTCATGATCGCCCGCCTTTCGTCTCCCTTGATCGAGGAACCAACTGAAATCCTGCCTGACACACAATTTCAGCACTCTGGGGTTCCGCGGCAATGGCGAGTAGCCGCTTGCGAAACGCCTGAATCTCTTTCTTTATACGAGAGTAGTTTTCTTTGGAGACGCTCATGGTAAGCGAGCTGATATCCCTTTCGTCCGGCGAAATATCATCCACGGCTTCCATATGCTGCTTCAGCACAGCCTTGTGGTACCTGCGCAAAATTGTGGATCTGGCTTCATCGCCGGTGCTGATGACCGGGTCGGTCTGTACATAGCCCTGTGTGCCGTCTTTCTTCAGAAAACCGTTCCGCAGCAGGTAGTCAACGGCGCCTTTGGCCTGTATTGGCGATATTCGGGGGAGGACGCTCCGTGCGAGCAAGTTGTAGTCTTCATCGAAATCGAGGGTCACCACCAGTTCACGAATAATTGGATAGTACCACTTTTCATAGAATCGAAGTTTCTCGCTCTCCAGTCGTCGCCCGGAGTCTCTGTTTCGAAGCTGAAGAAGTTCCCGAAAATACCGATCCTTCCGTGGCCCGGGTTTTTCGTTGCAAAATTTCACCAGAAGGGTGAAGTAGTCCGCCTTCCTTCCACGGAGCGATAGCGCGCGAATGAAGTGCGGCAGGTATTTGACGCCCAGTTTGCGTTGATTCTTGAGGATGCGGACCAGATAGGTAGAACCACCGATGCCGGCCTTTTCAAGAAACGCTCTGTGCGAGAAAGCCGGATCGACCTCTTTCTCCTGCTCATAGTAGTCTTCGAGATACTGTCGATAGTCGAGATAATCGAGGATGTTCGGAGAGATTACACTACGCGTACCCATACTCCTGAATATATCTTCGGCTCTGCGCATCTGAACGGTTTTTTTCAATTTTTTGGAAACGGGTTCTGTTGGTCTCAAAGTTGCACAAGCTGCAATCTGCGGGATATAATTAGGCCATCCAGAACAAGAATAGCGTTAAGTCCTTATCGTTGTGGCGGTTACATTTTTCGTGGAAGGCCGCAACGACCATTCCGCCTTGCAGCATTCCTTAATGCAGTCAGAATTCGAGGCCCAAGAATTCTATTCTTTTTTAAAATTTTGGCAGCACTTGTCAGGCCTCGTCTCTCACGGGCTATGCTGAGCTGGCCTTGGCGTGATACGGGATCAGAAATGGGTGTGCGCAAGCACTGAGAAAGCTGCAGACTGTGCTCTGGATGAGTAATCCCGACAGCAGGATTCTCCAAACGAGGTCCGCCCAAGAAAAGAGGTGCAAAAAGTTCTTCTACGGCTTTTTATTGTCGAATAGGAGCACGCAATTCCATGCTGCCGCCCGATTATTGCCGCTAGGAATCGAGGCATGTTCTGGAAACAGAAAACAATGCAGCCCTTCGGCAAAACTACGCCGCCGATTCCGGGATACATTTTTACAGTTCCAACATGTTAGCTGGAGCTTGCAATGAAAGACGTCGATCGTAACCTGTTCAGGTTTTTCGGATGGACATTTCTTTGGTCCTGGATTCTTTGGGCACCGTTAGTCCTGGCCGGTTTTGGGATTATTCCCTTGTCCAATGATATTCTGAAGAAAATCACATTACCAATCTCTATTGTTGCAGCATACGGTCCGCTTTTTGGCGCCCTCATGACACTGCGTAAAGTGGATGGAAAAGGCGCCCCAATACGGTTTTTGAAAAGGTCTTTTGATTTACGGCTAGGATGGAAAGCGTATGTGTATCCCGTCCTGATTCTTGGCGGCAGTACCGCTCTGGCATGGGTGATCCCTGAATTCTTTGGTGAACCCCGGCTTCCGATGTTGGTTCCGTCGGTTTGGGTCTTTATTCCATATTTATTGATTATGATTTTCCTGGGTGGTGGTCAGGAAGAGTTCGGATGGAGAGGTTACGCTCTCCCGCGACTTGAACAACGACTGGGGTTATGGCGAGCGAATACCCTTCTCGGCATTGTCTGGGCCTTCTGGCACATCCCGCTATGGTTTATTCCGGGCACAAGCCAAACCTTTATGCATTTTGGCGGTTTCATACTGTTGACTATTGGGTATTCATTCTTTTTCTCATGGATACTGGAAATCTCGGGCAACAAGCCTTTTTCCGGATTGTTCGCACATGGTGTTGCGAATGCATTTGTCCCGTTTATGCCGGTGCTGGTGTTGGAGAATGATGTAGCACAGACACGATACTGGATCTGGGTAGTCTTGACGTTCTTAATCGGGGCGGTGATAACGACGTTTCGGTTAAAGAAAGATGCCGCGAGAAAGATTTAGGCGGTTACCACTTTACTTTGGGCATAATTTCTTTTAAGAATCGGTTTCCCGGGGTAAACGGACGCCTCGACGGCTCACAAATCTACCTACCCCGGTATCCGCGCTCGGCGTCATAAGAAAACAGGTTGCGAGTTGCTGCAGAATCTTTGTGATGCGATCACAGAGACTAGCCCACTTTAATCCCGAAATCCGCCTGAAATCAATTCCCGGAGACCAGACTCAGAGTTACCGAAGCTTCCGAAAATCGGTAGAGATAATTCTTCCCGCGTCGGGGTTGATGGGTCGTGTAGTATTCATCCGGATTATCAACCACCAGAGGTCCGGAAAACCCTCGCAGTTCGACACCCAGTAATCTGCCGACAGGTATTTCGACCCGGGCTTCAAGGGCAACCTGCCGGCGAACAATTTCCGCGTGAGAATCCGGGGCATCCGTGGAATAGAGGGTCCGAGACTCTTTCATCACGGATACCGGAATAC